>CAMYJL010000272.1:1493-6536 GCA_947258645.1 uncultured Nitrospinota bacterium | reverse complement strand
CCGCCGCCCATGATGAAATACGCCCGCTGGTATATCTCGACTTCGATCCCCTCGATCTCGTCGGGCGACAAGCCGTGCTCGGCCCTCATCTCGAGTATCCCCTCGATGGCGGTCTGGGAATGAATACCCGCGTTGAACTTTTTCACGCTGATGCCCAGCACCTTCTCCAGATTCTCCCGCGCCCAGTCAATCTCGAACGGCCCGGAGATCGCCTCCATGAGGCCGAACGGCCCCTCGAACACCTCGATGGGCCCCGTCACCCCCCGCATGGCCATGAAGGTCGCGTGAAGGGCGTTGAAGGCGCCGTTGGCGTAGGCGAATCCCTTCCAGTGGGAGATATTTCCCGTGCGCGTGACGAACAGCGGATTGCCGGAAGCCCCGCTGATCGCGATCGCATGCGCCGTCCGGTCGGCGTCGAGCCCGAGGATGCGGGAGACGCCGGAGGAAACGGCGTAGGCCCCGGCCAGGGGCTGGTCGAACCCCTTTTTCTCGACGTTGGCCTCGTCGCACATGCGGCACTGCACCTGATAGGCCAGCGCCAGGGCGGTCATGAAATCCCTTCCGGAAGCGCCGGCGTACTCCCCGGCGGCCATCACGGGGCCCATGTTGTCGCTCGGGTGCGAGGTGCCCGCGGCGCCCATGTAGCCGTCGTTGAAGTCGAGGTAGCGGACCAGCGCGGCGTTGTAGAAGGTGGCGCGATCCGGCGCGGTCATTCCGCCCCCGATCAGCGTGCAGTGGCCCGCGCCGCCGAAGTCGTCCGCCTGCGCCCGGAGGTAGCGGACGGGCTCGGCGCCGAGCGAGCCGATGGCGCAGCCGATGGTGTCCAGGACGAGAAGCTTCACCTGCCGCCGGGCCCCTTCGGACAGATCTTCGTAGGTCGTCCCCGCGGCAAAAGCCCCCAACTGTTCCGCAATCGTCATGACCGCATACCTCCCCATATAAAAACCGGAAAATGGACCAGGATAACCCGGGCCGGGATGGAACCCCCGCTCGTCTAAATCAGCATAGGGTCAGGGATTTGATACATCCTGGCCGGGGGATGCCGCAAGCTGCTCCGTATTAACGAAAAGGAGCCCGAAATGGGACTCATCCTAACGGTTCTGATATTGGTCACACTCGCGACAGCCGTCTCCCGCCTCGGGCCGCGCCCCATCCCGGTCCGAAATGACGACAGGCGGCGGAATATCCGTTAAAGATTTTTCCGGGTTATTTATCTTTCACACAACGGAAACCCACGTAGGCGTGGCCCGCGCCTTGCCTGCGCGGGGACATGACCTCCCGGTGGGTGGCGGTGCGGGGGCCCTGCTGGCCCAGTTCGACCCCGCCGCGCAGAACGCGATCCGTCCCGGCGGCCAGATTTTCCCGGCCGTCGCCCCCGCGGTATGGATAGGCACGGAAGGCCGAACGGGTCCACTCCGATACGAACGCCCCCATGTCGAGCACCCCATAGGGGCTCGCACCCTCCGGGAGGCTCCCGACCGGAGCGGCATGGCCGTGGAATTCGGCGAAATGAACGCTGCGCCTGCCGGGTGGGGCCTTTCCCCAGGGATAGATGCGCCCGTCGGTCCCCCGGGCCGCCTTTTCCCATTCGGCCTCGCTGGGGAGGCGTTTTCCCAGATTCCGGCAGTACGCCTCGGCGCCCGACAAACTCACTTCGGACGCCGGGTTTTGCTCAAATCCCCTGTCCGCCTTCCAGAGCCCCCCTGCAAACCGAATTCGTGCGTCCGGATCGTCGTAATCGAAATAGTGCGCCCCGCGCGGCCCGGAGTGCGCCTGCGGGATCTTTTTCCCGTTCAGAAAATCGGCAAACTGCCGCTGGGTGACCAGGCGGCGGTCGATCCAGTACGCAGGCAGTTCCACGCGGTGAGGAGGCGCTTCGTTTTCCGGCCCTCCGCTCCGCCCCATCATGAAGCTCCCCGCCGGAACGAGAACCATCCCGGGCGGCGCGGCGCCTTGATCGGATGCAGGGGCGGCACGTTCCGACTGTGCGAAAAAAAACAAAAAAACGAGAACCCCAAAAAGAACAAGCCGGTTCGGCACGAAAGCCATCAGGAACATCCTCCCATGCGGCGGGCTCGATTTTCGCGCACCCCCACCCGTTCATCAACGCCCTGGAAACTGATCGCGTGAGACGCCGGCGGCCCTAATACCAGACCAGCCCGCCCGAGACGTTGAAATCCTGGCCGGTGATGCGGCTCCCCGCCTCGGAGGCCAGATAGACGCAGAGCGACGCATGATCTTCGGGGAGGACGAACCGCTTCAGCGCCGAGGGCGCGGTGAAGGAGGCGGCGGCTTCTTCGGCGGTGATGTTCTCGGCGGCGGCCATGTTCTCGCAGATGCGCCGGACGCGGGGGCCTTCGGTGGGCCCCGGGCAGATGACGTTCGCCGTGACCCCGTACTCCCCCGCCTCGAAGGCGAGGGTGCGCGTGAAGCCGATGAGGGCCATCTTCGCGGCGGCGTAGGGGGTACGATAGGGAAGCGGGCGCTTTCCGGTGACAGAACCGAGGCTGACGATCCGCCCGAAGCGGTTTCGCTTCATGGCGGGCAGGACGGCCTTCGTCATCAAAAACGCGCCGGTCATGTTGACGGCGAGGCAATCCTCCCATTCGGCCAGCGAAACATCCTCGATCAGTTTCGTCGGACCGATGTTTCCCGCGTTGTTGATGAGGATGTCGATCGAGCCGTATTCGGAGAGGGCCGTCCCGGCCAGATTCCGGACGGAGGCTTCGTCGGTGATGTCGGTGGGGACGATGCGGGCAGCGCCGCCGGAGGCGGCGATTTCGCCGGCGGTTTCGCGGAGACCGGCTTCGCCACGGGCGGCGAGGACGGTCCGCGCCCCTTCCGCAGCCATTCGAAGCGCGATGGCCCGGCCGATGCCCTGACCGGCGCCGGTGACGATCGCGGTCTTGTCTTTTAAACGCGGCACCGGAATTTTCTCCGAGATAAATCAATCCCGGCGGAGGCCGCCGGTGAGGGTCCGCTTCGCCTCTTCAAGGAAATGTCCGGGGTCTTGGATTCGTTGGCAAGCCGGCCGGGGAGCGGGGAAGCGCCCCTGGCAGGGGAATCACCAGGGAGATTTGCTGCTTCACTGCACGGAGCACCCCCCCCTACCAGGGACCATATCAATATAGGCCCGTCCCACCCGATTCTCCAGGAAAAAGGGGGAACGGACTGCCTGAAAAATATTCGAAAAAAGAGAGTGAACCCCCGATCAGTACCAGCAGAGGCCGCCGGTGACGTTGATGTCCTGGGCCGTCATGTGCCGCCCCTCCTCGGAGCAGAGGTAAACACACATGCTGGCGGTGTCCTCGGACTCGACGAGCTGGCCGAGGGCGCCGGTGAAGTTCTTCTCGGCCTCTTCCAAGGAGATGCCCAGCGCTTCGGCCTCGTTGGCGATCACCCGCCGGATGCGCTCGCCCTCGGTCGCGCCGGGGCAGACCGTGTTGACGGTGACGCCGTATTCGCCGACCTCGAACGCCAGCGTGCGCGTCAGGCCGATCACCGCCATCTTGGAAGCCGAGTAGGGAGACCGATTGGCCAATGGCCGCTTGCCGGTCATCGAGCTGATGTTGACGATGCGCCCCGAGCGCTTTTCTTTCATGATGGGGACGACATGCTTGCAGCAGAGGAACATCCCGGTGACGTTGACCGCGAAGCACGCCTCCCAGCCTTCCAGCGAGATTTCTTCCAACGGCCCCATCTCCCCGGCCACGCCCGAGTTGTTGATGAGGATATCGATCGTGCCGTGGGCGGATAGGGTGTCCACCACCATCTGGCTGACCGCGCTTTCAACGGTGATGTCGGTGGGCAGGACCAGGCAGGTGCCGCCGCCATCGGTGATCTTCTGGGCCGTGGCCTCCAGGTTGGCCTTGGTGCGGGCCGCCAGCACCACCTTGGCGCCCTCTTCTGCCAACCGTGTGGCGATGACCTGTCCGATGCCCTGGCTGGCCCCGGTGACGATGGCGACCTTGTCTTTCAAGCGCATGATTCCGGCCCTCCCAGGCTCGTTCCGCTATCCCGCGTTCAGCGCGACGCCGGGAAACCAGTAGCCCAGCTCGAAGGCCGCCGTATCCGGGGCGTCGGAGCCGTGGGTCGAGTTGCGCTCGATGCTCTCGGCGAATTCCTTCCGAAGGGTGCCCTCGTCGGCGTCGGCCGGGTTGGTGGCGCCCATGACGTCGCGCCAGTGCTTGATGGCGTTATCTCGCTCGAGCGCCAGGACGACGGTCTTCCCGGAGGACATGAACGAGGTCAGGTCGCCGAAAAAGGGGCGCTCTTTATGAACGGCGTAGAACCCCTCGGCCTCCGCCTTCGTCATGCGGACGAGCCGCATCCCCACGATGTTGAAACCTTCTTCTTCGATGCGCGAGATGATTTTTCCGGCCAGTCCGCGCTCGGTGGCGTCGGGCTTGATCATGGCGAACGTGCGTTCCATTGAAGCAATTCTCCTTTATTATTCAAATATTTCCAATTTCTTCCTGAAGTCGAACATCAAAAACGGATCACGCCCGGCCCAGCGCCTTCGCCATCGTGACCCCCATGTCGGCGGGGCTCTTCGTGACGCGGATGCCGCTCTCGTCCATGACCCGCATTTTCTCGGCGGCCGTGCCCTCGCCGCCCGAGATGATGGCGCCGGCGTGACCCATGCGGCGGCCGGGAGGCGCGGTCTGGCCCGCGATGAAGCCGACCATCGGCTTGGTGATATTGTCCTTGGCCCACCGGGCCGCTTCCTGCTCGGCGGTGCCGCCGATCTCGCCGATCATGATGATGGCCTCGGTCTCGGGGTCTTCCTCGAAGCGCCGGAGGAGGTCGATGTACATCGTCCCGATAATGGGGTCGCCGCCAATGCCGACGCAGGTGGTCTGCCCGAGCCCCACGGCGGTGAGCTGGGCGACGACTTCATACGTGAGCGTCCCGCTTTTCGAGATGACGCCGATGGAGCCGCGCTTGTGGATGTGGCCCGGCATGATGCCCATCTTGCATTGCTCGGGCGAGATGACGCCCGGGCAGTTCGGCCCGATGATGACGGCGTCGTTCCCATCGCGG
>CAMYJL010000272.1:0-1392 GCA_947258645.1 uncultured Nitrospinota bacterium | reverse complement strand
GGTACGCCCTCGGCCGTCTGGCCGCCCTTGCCGGGCGTGACGCCCGCCACCACGGCGCCGCCGCCGGCGGCGAAATCCTGGCTGTACTTCTGGCACTGGCTTGCGTGAAACCCGCCCTCGCGTCCGGTGATGCCCTGAACAAGGACACGGGTGTCTTTATCGATGAGAATGCTCAAGGCCTCTCCTCCCTATCGCCCGAGGGCCGCGACGACTTTTTCCGCGGCGTCGGCCATTCCGTCGCCTACGGTGAAGTCGAGACCGGAATTTTCGAGAATTTCCCTGCCCTGTTCCACGTTCGTCCCCTCCATCCGGATGACGATCGGGACGTTCACGTTCACGTTCTTCACGGCGGCGACGACACCCTCGGCGAGGACATCGCAGCGCAGAATGCCGCCGAAGATGTTGATCAAGACCGCCTTCACGCCCTTGTCGCTCATCAGGATGCGGAAGGCGTTCTCGACCATCTCCTGATTCGCGCCGCCGCCCACGTCCAGGAAGTTCGCGGGCGAGGCGCCGGTCAACTTGATGATGTCCATCGTCGCCATCGCGAGCCCGGCCCCGTTCACCATGCACGCCACCTCGCCGTCGAGCTTGATGTAGTTGAGATTGTATTTCGACGCCTCGACCTCGAGCGGGTCCTCCTCGTCGATGTCGCGCATCTCCATCACATCCTTGTGGCGATAGAGCGCGTTGTCGTCGAAGTTCACCTTCGCGTCGAGCGCGAAGACGCGACCGTCCTTCGTCTGGACGAGCGGATTGATCTCCAGCAGCGAACAGTCCATCTCGTCGTAGAACTTGTAGAGATTCGCGACGAATTTCGCCCCGTCCTTCACCTGATCGCCCGAAAGCCCCAGGCCGTAAGCGATGCGCCGCGCGGTCGAGGGCCAGATCCCGATGGCCGGATCGACCGGAATCTTGTGCAGCTTCTCGGGCGTCTTCGCGGCCACCTCCTCGATGTCCATGCCGCCCTCGGTGCTCGCCATGATCACCGGCCGTCCGGTCGCCCGATCGAGAACGATGCTGAGATAAAGCTCGTTCGCGATATCGCTCGCCTCCTCCACCAGCACCTTTTTGACCAGCCGGCCCTCGGGCCCCGTCTGGTGCGTCACAAGCGTCATCCCGATGATCTGGGAGGCCACCTGCTTCGCTTCGGCGGGATCTTTCGCCAGCTTCACTCCGCCGCCCTTGCCCCGGCCACCCGCATGAATCTGGGCCTTGACGACAACCGCCCCGCCCAGCTCTTTCGCAATCGCCTCTGCCTCTTCAGGCGTATCGGCGACGCGCCCGCGCGGAACGGTCACGCCGTACTTCTGAAACAACTCCTTCCCTTGATATTCATGGATGTTCATCCAGTCCCTCGCAGGTATCGGCCGAACGCGCTTCGATTTCCGG
>CAMYJL010000271.1 GCA_947258645.1 uncultured Nitrospinota bacterium | reverse complement strand
CCCCCACGGATTTGCCGATCGTCATGAAGTGGTCCATGTGGGCTTCCCGCCCCGGTTCCCAATGATGGGGGGAGAGAACGACGATCCCGGTCGCGCCGATCTTCTCGCTGTGGCGGGCCAGGTCGAGGGCGTTGTCGGTTCCGGGGGTGCTCGCGTTCACGAAGACGGGCACGCGGCCGTTGGCGGACGCCACCAGCTGCCCCGCCAGATCTTTGCGCTCCTGCGCCGTCAGGTTGGGCGATTCGCCGATGTGCATCGGGTGGGCGATGAGGGGAACCCCTTGCTCGATCAGGAAATTCACCTGCTTGCCGAATGTTTCCAGATCGACCTGTCCATCCGCCTTGAATGGCGTCACCGGCGCGCCGACGATCCCTTTCATGCCCGTCGCCATGATGCCTCCCCTCTTTTTTAAAAAGGATTTTCATCAAATTACAGCCTCGCCGGTGAAATGTCCAATCTCAGGCCTGGAAGGTTCCTGGCGGGGCAGTATCAAATATGAATTTTGCGGCCGCCGCGATGGATTCCTTTTCGGGAATTTTTTTGACCGGATCGGGCGAGTCTCAGAACGTGGAACCTCTCTCCCCCGTGCAACTCGCGCAACGTTTCGGTCCGGCGTTTGCGGGACTCGTCCCGACAGGCCTTCCTCTGGTAGCATGCGCTTCATTGATCGGTGTGTTTTGAATAGGAGAACAGGAGCGGAGGGAGAAACCCGAACCTTTCGTTTGCCTGATCGGAGGAGGAAAAATGCCGGAAGCTGCCGCCAACACCAACTGGTTCACCTATTTTCCGAAAGACTACCGCTGGTCGGCTGCGTTTTGCGGCATGGTGGGGTGGGCGAAATGGGGCGCGACGGAAATCGGCGAGATGGATCAGGTGGGCCGCCGCCTGGCGAAGAAACTCGGCGACGACAATCACTGGTTCCGCGAGTGGGTCCGCATGGGCGACCATGTGCGCGGGTTGGGGATGGCCGCGGAGCGCCAGGGACACACGCTCACCGCCGCCGCCCACCACCAGCGGGCCGTCGTCTATTACCAGATGGGCGAGCGGTTCCGGACCCCCAAGGACAAAAAAGGGCTGGCGGCTTTTCGCAAAGGGGTGGACTGTTTCCGTCGCCTCGCCCGGCTGACGGACCGGCCCCGGATCGAACCCGTCGAGATCCCCTTCGAGAGGGGAAAAAAACTGCCCGGCTACCTGGTTCACGCCGAAAACACGAACAAGTCGCGGCCGCCCGTCACCGTCTTTTTCGACGGGCTGGACGGCACGAAAGAGATGCACTTCATGTGGGGAATCCGCGATCTGGTTCGCCGGGGGATAAGCTGCCTGATATGCGACGGTCCGGGAACGGGCGAGGCCATCCGCTTCCGAAAAATCTATCTGCGGCACGACTACGAGGCCGCCGGCTCGGCCGCGCTCGATTACCTCGAGACGCGCAAAGACGTGAACGCGAAGCGTGCCGCCATCATGGCCGTCAGCCTCGGCGGATACTACGCGCCGCGCATGGCCAGCCTGGAGCCGCGCTACAAGGCCTGCGTGGCCTGGGGCGCGATTTGGGATTATTACGCCACCTGGAAGCGTCGCATCGAGGCGTCATTTAAAGCCGAGCTTTCCGTCCCCGGACATCACATCATGTGGATTCTGAACGCGAAGTCGCTCGACGAGGCGCTTCAAAAGCTCGAGGGCTTCCGGCTGGACGGCGTCGTGCAGAAGATGAAGTGCCCGTTCCTCCTCACGCACGGGGCCGACGACAAGCAGATTCCCATGCGCGACGCCCGCGCCCTGTTCAACGCGGTGGGTTCGAAGGACAAGACCATCCGGGTGTTCACCGTGAAAGAAGGCGGGGCGCAGCACTGCCACCGCGACAACCTGTCCCTGGGTACCAGCTACATCTTCGATTGGCTTCAGGAGAAGCTCCGGCCGTAGCCCGACCCGCCGCGGGAGGCATCTCCGGAAAAGATAAAGGGAGGCAACATGGCGTCCGCGAAAGATCATCCCCGTTATCCCGAGGAAGAATACAGCCGCCGCTACCGCGAGATACGTAAGCGGATGCGCGAGCGGGGGATCGACCTCCTCGTCATGTACGGCGACTCGGGCAGCCACGGCGGAAACCAGGCCAACGTCAAGTACGTGACCAACTATCAGGACCCGGTGTGCAGCTTCGTCGTCTTTCCCCTCGAGGGCGAGCCCGCCCTCTACATGTCGAACCGCCTCTACCTCCCCTACGCGAAGCAGATGAGCGTCCTCCCCGTGACCGAGGCCGTCGATTACGATCCGGGCAAAAAAGTGGAGATGAGAATCCGAGCGTTGAACATGGAGAAGGGGACGATCGGCTTCGTCGGCTACCGGGGGATATTGCGGACGTCTATCCCCTTCGGCGTCGTGGACCACTGGCGAAACGCGTTTCCGGGCGCCACGTTCGTCGAGGCGACGGAGGTTCTCCACGCCGTTCGCTCGGTCAAGAGCAAAGAAGAGCTGAAATGGTTCCGGCGTGGCGCCGCCCTGACGGACATGGCGTTTGAGGCGCTGGATAAAAAGGCCAGGGCCGGCATGACCGACTACGAGATGGCCGCCGTCCTTTCCAACGGGTATATGCCCCACGGCGGCGGGCAGCAGCTCATCTTCATCGGCTCGACCTCGATGGCGCGGCCTCATCTGATTTTTCCGAACCAGTTTCCCACCCACCGCAAGACCCGGAAGGGCGACATCGTCCTGACCGAGCTTTCGGCCGACTACCACATGCACTCCGGGCAGGCGCACCGGCCGATATCGGTTGGCGTGAAGCCCACCGCCATCTATGAAAAATTGTTTGAAGTTGGAGCCGAGGCCTATGCGCGGATACTCAAAGCCGTGAAGCCCGGCGCGAACCATGACGACGTTCGGCGGGCCGGCGCGATCATCGCCGAGGAAGGCTTCACGACCTTCGACGCGACCTTCCACGGCTGGGGGCTGCTCATCGAAGATCCGCGCGTGGACATCGAGGCCTCGATGATCAAGCGGCCCCAGAACGAGATCGTCTTCCGGGAGGGGATGCTGATGGTGATTCAGCCCAACGTCGTCACCCCCGACGGCAAGCGCGGCCTTCAGGTCGGCAACCTCGTGGAAGTGACCAAGACCGGCGCGCGCTCCCTCCAGAAATTCCCCATGAAGTTCATGCGCATCTGAGGCGGATGGGTCCCGCTACATCCGCCAGGCGAGGCCCACGATCTGCCACCACAGGAGCGTCGCCGTCAGCGTCGTGACGTAGGCGACCCCCGTCATGAACACCCCGAAGCGGAATATCTCGCCCGCCGAGAGGTGCCCGCGCTCGTAAACCGCGAGGCTGCTTGGGCTCTGCGCCGGGTAGAAAAGGATCGAATCGCCCATCAGCAGGACGCCGAGAGCGCATACGGTCGGGTTCAGGCCGCCGCCCTGTCCGATCTCGATGGCGATCGGAATCGTAATCGCGAGATAGCCCGTGATGTTGGGCACGAGTATCCGGATCGGGATGCTCGCCGCGAGAATCACCGCCAGGAGAAAA
Source organism: uncultured Nitrospinota bacterium (assembly GCA_947258645.1). GTDB lineage: Bacteria > UBA8248 > UBA8248 > UBA8248 > UBA8248 > CAMYJL01. The sequence goes on along the minus strand of CAMYJL010000271.1, from coordinate 1,540 downwards.
TAGGGGCGGTCCGCGACCGCCGGGGCCAGATTCAGAAGGCTGAGCGCCAGCCACTTCGCCGCGCCGGTGTGCGCCAGTGTCCAGCCGAGGGAAAGCGACGCGCCCAGGATGAAAAACGTCGCCCACGAAAACCGGGTCTCGAAATCGCTCCAGTTCAGCACCCCGATACCCGGGGTGAGCAAAAGCGCCCACGCCATCATCGCGGGGACGGCGGGGTGGAGTCCGTGGACCGCGTCCGACAGCCAGAGCGTCGAGGCCATGAGAACGATGAGTCCCGTCCGGATCTCCCCGCGGTTCAGCGGAACCTTCTCATCCTCGGGAAGGGAGAGCTGTATGTTTTCGCCCCGCATGTACCAGAGATAAAGGCTCAGTGAGCCGATGACGAGTGTGAGGTAATAGGGGGCGCCCAGCAGGAGAAACCACCGGCCCCATCCCATCCCCCCGATCAGGGTCGCCGCCACGATGGAGGTCAACCCGCCCGTCAAAAGGGCGGAGGAGGCGAGTCGGTTCAGCGAATGAAGCGCCATCATGACGGCCCGCGCGATGGGCGCCCCCCGCTCGACCCCGGTGATGGCGAAGGTGCGGTCGAACACCTCCGCGAGGATGAGAGAGCGGCTGTTCGCAGAGGGCATGATCAGAGCCATCGGCGGAAACGAGATCACCATCCACCAGAACAGCCCGAGCGTCTTTCCTTTTGAGCGCCGGAGGAAAAACCGGCCGATCCGCTCTGCGAGCCCCACCTTCTCGACGGCGATGGCGACGGTGAACACGCCGACGAGAAAAAAGATCACGGGCTGGGAGAAGCCGACGAGCGCCTCGGATGTCGAGGCGGAAGCCCCCGTCAGGATGAGGAGCAAGATCACCAGCCCGCCGGTCAGTCCCGAGGGGAGGATTTCGCTCGTCCACAGGACGACAGCCACCGCCGCGACCAGGAGCGTCCGGTAGCCGGGGACCGAAAGCCCTTCCGGCGGGGGGAGGAAGAGAAGAAAGAGGAACGCCAGGAGGGGGAGGAGATAAATCCAGCCGGTGAAATGGGAGCGGTTCACTTCGGCTGGGCGATCCATGAAATTCTCCGGATGAGAGGTATTCCGAGATTCTACTCCGGAATCATGGCGAAATCGACACATCGGAAGCCACCGCCGCCCGGCTCGCGGTTTCATTCTCCCCCAATACCCCCCCGATTGTTGCGTCACCCCTCATGTGGCATTCTGGATTCTTCCAGAGTCCCATGACGAGGAACACGTGTTGAAAAGCCCTTCCATTCAGGTGCGAAAGACCGACATTCTCATCCTGGGCTCGGGCGGCGCGGGTCTTTTGGCGGCTCTCGCGGCCCATGAGGCCAATCCCGATCTGGAAATCCTGATCGCCGTGAAGGGCCTCTTCGGAAAGAGCGGCTGCACCCGGATGGTCCAGGGCGGCTACAACGTCGCGCTCTCTGAAAACGATTCGGTCGAAAATCATTTCACCGACACGATCACGGCGGGGGCCTGGCTCAACGATCAGGAGCTCGCGTGGGAACTGGTCAGCCGCGCGCCCGGCT
>CAMYJL010000270.1 GCA_947258645.1 uncultured Nitrospinota bacterium | reverse complement strand
CGTAGCTGTCTACCTCATCGCAGCCGTGGCGGCGGGCAAAATCGGCCCTTTTTTCGGGCGTTCGGGTGTAGCAGGCGGCCAGTTCGATTCCCGGCGCCTGCTCGATTCCGTTGGCGATGACCTCCGCCCATTTTCCCAGTCCGACCATTCCGACGCCAATCCTGTGTTCCGGCATAGAAATCCCTTACGGTGAGAGGTAGAATATGCTTTTGCTATCACATGGCATCCAACATAGCGCCTACGTGAAGTGTGTCAAGACCAGTCAATCGGATGGGCGCGCGCAGGAGAAATTATGGGTTTTGAGCTCGAACGGGAAGTGAACGAACATTTCGCGCCCTTCTATCCCTTTGTCGCGGAAGAGCTTCTGGCGGAGTTCGGCCGGGATACGGGGCGCGTTCTGGAGATCGGTCCTTACGGGCCGGGGGTGGCGGTGGCGCTCGCGAAAAAGTGCCCCGAGATGTCTTTTGTATGCGGGGACGAGAACAGCGGAGCGCTGGCCTATTTCAGGGAGTGCATCCGGCGGGAAAAAATGAACAGTCGAATCGAGATACAGCCCATCGACAAATACAGTCTTCTGTTCGATGCGGAAACTTTTGACCTCGTTGTTTTTCGCGGGGGGCTGTTCTTCTGGGACGATCAGGAGAAAATCCTGGCCGAGATGAATCGCGTGCTGAAGCCCGGTGGTGTGGGCGCGCTCGGCGGCGGTTTCGGCGCGGGCGCGTCGGATGAGCTGATTGAATCCCTTCTTCCCGAGGCCCGGGAACTCAACAGCCGGCTGGGAAAAAAGCGCCTCTCCCTCGATGAGGTGAAGGCGATTGCGAAATCGTCGGGGTTATCGGACCGTTCGCGGATTGCCCAGACGCACGGCTTGTGGATTTTCTGGCGAAAAAACTAGCCGCCCGCGGGGGTGCCCGCGAGGAGCGTGGATTTGGTATAGAGGGCGTCCAGCTCGAAGCCTCTTTCAGCGAGGTTTTCGCGGCCCCCTTCCTCGCGATCCACCAGGCACATCACCTTCACCACCTTGAGCCCGGCGGTCTCGGCGCTGTCGATTGCCTGAAAAGTCGAAGAAGCGGTGGTGACGACGTCTTCCACAATCGCGACGGGGGTTCCTTCCGAGAGGTTGCCCATGCCTTCGATTTTGTTTTGGAGGCCGTGTCCCTTCTCCGCTTTTCGAACGATAAATGCGGGGAAGTCGACGCCTTCAAGCGACGCGGTCAGGGAGACCGCCGTGACGATGGGGTCGGCGCCGAGGGTGGGTCCGCCCACGGCCAGCGCGCCGGAACGGCGGATTCGACCGAAGAACAGCTTGCCGATGAGTTGGGCGCCCCTGCCGTGGAGCGTCGTCTGGCGGCAGTCCACATAAAAGTCGCTCTCCCGCCCGGAGGCGAGCACGACCCTGCGTTGTTGATAGGATTTTTCCAAAAGGAGCTGACGAAGCTCCTCCCACGCCTCGTTGTTGTTTTCCTGAATCATTTTGCCATCCCAATCCGTGTCAGGTGTATGGGGAAGAATGATTTTTACGCCGCCTGATTACCGGAACCTTCCGGTGAGTCTTCCGGATTTTCGGGGCGGGCGCTCCCTTCAGTGTCAGTTTCGCAAATAATCCGTGCCGCGTTTTCAAAAGCCGCCGGAACCATGATCTGAACCTTGCCCAGGTGTGTCGTTGAAAATCCGTAGACCGGCCCCGTGGATTCGTAGCTGAGATGCACGGGGATATTCTCCGCTTCGAGTCTCGCTTTGAGAATCATCGCTTCGACCTGCCCGCTCACGGTTTTCACGATGGGCAGAGAATCCGGGTTCCTATCTTTTTTGCGGAATATCTTGTTCCACATTGGTGCCCTTTGGCCCGATGTTGATGCTGACGCGGGTCTGGAAATAGGAGGTCCGGATGAAAACAACGGCGGACCAGCCTGGTTTTTCGTATGTCAATGCGGCCTCTCCCCGTTCGATGCTGCTCAGGAGCTGCCATCCGTGATTTGGCATCTTTTGCCGGTAGAACCGGACGACCGACTGAAAGTTCGTGAAGCCCGTGTAGACGAGTTGCCCCGCATGCGTATCCGGCGTTTCCAGGATAAACGACTCTCCCGGGACAAGCGAAAGCCCGGCGGGAACCGGCACGTCGGGAAAACGGTAATTTTTGACGCTTCCCGCTTGAGCGTTCGGGTATGCGCTTGTGGTGTCGAAGTTCGAGCAGCCGCTCAACAACAGAGTAACCAGCGCAGGGATTGCCACTCCCCAACTCAGAGGCCGTCGCATCATCAGATTGCTCCACTTGAGCCGGATGTGACGCCGGGCGGCTGCGAAGTACAGCTCCTCACCCGAATGCCCTCGGGTTGGGGAACGCCACTTGTTTTCCTGGCAGAGGCCGGGCGGTCGCTTTTTCCTTACGAGAAAACCCGGCCGGACGCAACCCTGGAAAGCAAGAATGTATTGGTTTGAGGCCTCCTAAAGTGCTAATTTAGGTGTGTAAGCCGCCCGGAGGAGTTCTGTTGAATTTTCGAATCCCGTTTTGTTTCTGGGTGTTATTCATCTCTTTCCTCATGGCGGCTCCCCCGCCAGCGCAACCGCAGGCCAAGTCAAAGTCGGGAATTTGGGGGATATTCCGCCGCTGGACCTCGGATGCCAAGGAATCCTCCGGCCCGACTTCGGCCGCTCCGTTTATTCTGGTTCTGGATGCGGGCCACGGTGGCCGTGATTCCGGCAGCAAAGGGCCGGGTTCGCTTCTGGAGAAAAAAATCACCCTCCAGGCGGCGAAACTGCTTGTCCAGCGCCTCAAACGCTACCCTGAGATAAAAATCGTACTCACCCGGGACTCCGATACCGAGATCACCGCCGTGCACCGGGCCGCCCTCGCCAACCATAACGGGGCGGCGCTGATGGTCTCGATTCATGCCGATGCTTCCTGGCGCCCGAATGCGCGGGGGGCCTCGATCCTGGTCGCGGCGCCGCAACGTCCTCCCCGTGTGGAAGGGGAGGCGCCGCAAGCCGTGGCCCTGCGGTGGCAGCGCGGCCAGAACGTGTATCTCGCGGACAGCGGCCGTTTTGCCAAGGGACTTCAGAATCGATTCGCGGAAGTCCAGAAAGGGGAGAAACCGCCGATTCGCTCCCTGACCCTGCTGGCTCTGGAAGGCGCCAGGGTGCCGGCGGCGTATGTCAGCATCGGCGTCATCTCCACCCCGGAGGAGGCGGCGTGGTTGCGCGAGCTGAAAATCGAAGACCCCTATCTGGCGGCGATCGAGGCCGAGATTATCCGCTTCGCCGGCCTTCCGGAGCGGCCGATGGAAGAAGCGCCCGCCAGCGAGGAAGCGGCTCCCGATCCGGGGGCGAATCCCTCGGAAAGCGAGGGAAACTAAGGTGAAATTCCTGAGCCGCTGGTACGTCGCGGCCTCGCTGATTTTTATCGGCGTGACCGGAGCGTATTTCGTTCAGGACCCGGTTTCGGATTTTCTGTCCGACTTGCTGGAGCGCGGGCGTCTGGCCACTTTTGGCGGGGAAGAGAAAGAAGAGCTGGGGTTAACGCCGACGATCGACGTGACGCTCTACTTCGGGAGCGCGAGAGGCGACATGCTCGCGCCGGTTCCCGCGAAAGTGGAAGAGGGCGAGGGTGTCGTTCAGACGCTTCGCCATGTTTTACGCGCCCTCATCGAGGGGCCGAAGGAAGAGGGCTACGCCCCGGTCGTTCCCTCCGGAACGAGAATCCGCACCCTGTTCCCGGGGGCCGAATCGACGTTCTACGTGGACTTTGAGCCGATCTTCCGGGATGAGCACCCGGGCGGCGCCTGGAGCGAGATGTTGACGGCGCAGGCCGTCGCCAACACGGTTCTGAAAAATTTCGGGGATTCTTTCGAGCGCGTGGTTCTGCTGATTGACGGCCAGGAGGCCCTGACGATCGCCGGGTCGTACTCGATTTCCGGCCCGCTCCGGTTCCGCGACGATATCATCGCGAAATTCACGCCGGATGTTTCGGCGCCTCCGCCTCCCGAAACGCCCCCTGCCGCCACCGCGCGCCCCGATCCCGTCGGGGTGCCAACGGAATCGAAATCGCCGGAGAGCCCCCCCGCCGTGCCTCCGGTCGGCATGCCGTCTCCGGCGGACGCGCTCGGTCCCGTCGGAGCGCCCAGCGTACCGCCCGTCGGGCAGCCGGAGGCGGGTACATCCAGTTCGGCCGACGACGCGAAGCCCTAGTTTTTCATTGAGTTAACCGGATGTCACGGCCTCCTCGATCGATTCGGCCAGGAGGCCCGCGGTCCAGGCGATCTCTTCTTCACTCACGCAGTAGGGCGGCATGAGCACCACCACGTCCCCCAAGGGTCGGATCGCCAGCCCCCGCCGCCGGGCGGCGAGAATCACCTCCCGGCCCATCCTTTTTTCGAGGGGATAGGGCGCCTTCGTTTTCTCATCCGCGACGAGCTCGATCCCCGCCATGAAGCCGAGCCCCCGGACCTCCCCCACGCCCGCCAGCTCCCGCAGCGGTTCCAGCTCCCGCCACAGCCGGCGGATCTTCGGCTGAAGTGTTTCGATAACGTTTTCCCGCTCGAAGATGTCGAGATTCGCCAGCGCCGCCGCGCAGCCCAGCGGATTTCCCGTGTAGGAGTGGCCGTGGAAAAATGTCCGCCCCGCCTCCGGCGCCCCCCGGAAGGCGTCGAAGATCGCCTCGGTCGCCAGCGTCGCCGCCAGCGGCAGGTAGCCGCCCGTGATCCCCTTCGCCATACATAAAATATCCGGCGCGACGCCCGCGTGCTCGCACGCGAACATCCGCCCCGTGCGCCCGAATCCCGTCGCCACCTCGTCCGCGATGAGAAGAACGTCCGCCCGCGTGCACGCTTCTCTCACCCGTTTCAAAAATCCCGGCGGCTGGACGATCATCCCCGCCGCGCCCTGCACCATCGGCTCCACGATCACGGCGGCGAGGCGGTCGCCGTTCTCCAGGATGAGCCGCTCGATCTCCTCTCCCGAGCAGACCGCGCAGGGCGGCCCCGCCGCGCCGCGCGGGCAGCGGTAGCAGTACGCCGTCTCCGCGCGAGTCGTCTCGAAGAGAAGGGGATGAAAAATCTCGTGGAACAGATCGAT
>CAMYJL010000269.1:5155-10084 GCA_947258645.1 uncultured Nitrospinota bacterium | reverse complement strand
CCGATATCGACGGCGCAATTCGAGGCGATCATCTCGACCTGCCGCGACCTCGACCGACAAGATCGGGCCGATAAGCTCATTCAACTAACACTGATAAATGAATGAGTCCTTGCAGTTGGCGAAATGGCAATAGTCGTTGTCCACAATAGTTCGATCCCTCTAGCGTTAAATGCCTTTAGATTCCGATAAAAATCTCATTAAAATGGAAATTGGATCTCGATCGAGATTTAGGACAGAGCGGGCCCGGGTTTTCGGGAGGCCCAGGTCGAAGATTTGCACCAGGGAGCGTAATTGCCGGTGAGGGATCAAGAAACAGCAATAGGCAGCAAGCCGGCTGAAAATAAACGGGAGAAAACGGCGGAGGATGCGTCCGGGCCGCGTCCGGGAGAACCGAGAAAGCTCAGTAGGGGACGTCCTCCGGAGGAGTTTCCGGAATGTCCTCGTCGGCAGGAACCCCTGTCAGGCCCCAAGTGGTGTCTTTGACGTAAAGGTAATCGGCGTCCTCGCCACCTTCAACCGAGGTGCAGTGGACCACATTCGCCGGAATATGAACGACACCGCCCGGATCGGCAAAATACACCTCTCCCTCGATTTCTGCGCGGATTCGCCCCTTGAGAACGTAGAGAAACTCCTCGCACGGGTGATGATGCGGCTTGGAACCTGTCCCCGCCGTTTTTGTCCGTTTTCCGAAGAAGATTCGGTCACCTTTGACGGTCGGGCCCCGGGCAGTGGAAAGTTTGGGGTTGTGTAGAACGTCTGGAAGATCTTCGAATCGGTAAACCGGCATTTCCGTTGCTCCTTTTGGAGGGTTGATCCTTGAGTCTGGATTAAAAAATTTGTACTAGGACGCGTACTTGCCGGTGAGTTGCGGCGTGGCCCTGCCATCGAGCCCCTTCTGCTGGTGTTCGAGCCGGGTATCCCGCGACCAGGTGCGCTTGAGATCGTCTCTGATATGAAAACTTAGCCGGCCCAGCCCTTCAGCCTCTAACTCGATCAAATCGCCATCCTGAAACGAGTGAAGGCCGCGGTGGTTTGTACCCGTTGCCAACACGTCGCCGGGCTCGAGCGTATGGATTGAACTCACCCATTCGATGCAGCGTTCGATCTTGTGCGCCATGTCGTCGGTGTTGAAGTTCTGCATGAGTTTACCATTGTTCCACAGCCGGATTTGCAGATGATGGGGATCGGATATCTCGTCTGCGGTCACCAGATAGGGACCCATGGGAGCGAATGTCTCTCGCGATTTCATCTGATAGAAAGTATTGCCGGCGGGCGGCAGGCCGCGCGCTGAACCGTCGATGAAGTTGGTGTAACCGAATACGTAGTCCATGGCATTATCGGCGCTGACATGGCTCGCCCGCTTACCGATGATCAGTGCAATCTCGGCCTCGCCCTCAAAGATGTTCGCGGGAACATCCGGCAGCACCATGGTGTCGCCGTTGCCAATGATCGCTCCGGGCGATTTGTGGAAGGCATTTATTGGGGCCGGCGCCTCACGTGTACCGTCCTCCATGTAGTTGACTGCCATACAGTCGATGTTGATTGGCCGAGGCAACGGTGGGCGGATCCGGACATCGGCGATCGGCACACCGTCTTCCTCCGCCACAGCTATTTCCAGGCGTTCTCTGTAGCCATCGAAGCGCTCGATCAGTTCGCTGATCAAGTCGTGCGGCCCCGTGTGCGGAATGTCCTGCACGTGGGATGAGACATCAACCACGTTATCGCCTTTGAGCACGCCGAGCCGGAATTCGTCAAAATAAAGTAGTTTCATGTTGTCTTCCCCTTTTTCTTTTCCGCGTTATCAATTTTCAAAATTAGAAAACGTTTCCTGTCCAAATATTCATCCGAATCTATGCCTCCTCACGGTAATAGTACCTGAGAATTCCACCAAGTCGCTTGCGCTAGAACAATTCCCTAAATTTCTCTCCCGCACTCTTATCAGACTCAATTAGGCGGTTGTCCAAGCCTTGATGGTTCCGTTCTTAGTGATATTCATCAGAGCACCCCGAATTCGGGTGTACCCCCAACCCGGGATTTGGATCATTCGGACGAACAGATTGGCAATCTCCGCCATGATCCAGTGCCTTCCAGGCCCTCTCTTTACGTTGCAGTCCGACTTTTTCGCGACCAGTTTTCGGTGCCAGGTGAGGATCGTGTCGGGTGAGGCGATAGAAGCTGCTTTCCCTGGGAGCTTCCGGCCGAGCGCTTTTCCCCTCATGGCAAGCCCCCGCCGTTCATTATCCGTAAATCAAATTCTCTGCCACGAAATTTTTCTTTGAGGATTCGCTTTTCTTCAATCAAGTAGTCGATCACCCCTTGCTGGTGCCGGTTCATACAATCAGATAATGTGATGAGAAGAAATTCTCAAAGCTGCAGGGTTTTACCCATGGGGCAGATTCTAACCTCTTGTGAGTGGAGTGAGAGGAAGAATCTTGGCATCAAAAATTCTTTTAGAAAAGAGACTTCGGTTCAGATGAATATTTGGACCGGACAGGATCTCAGGGAGCCTCCGAAGGAGAGAAAATATGATCATCGATTTTCACGCCCATCTTGTATCCGAGAAGTTCATGGCCGATCTTCGAAATGGGCGCTTCGCTCCGACAGTGACGATCGAGGTGGGCTCGGGACGTACTCCCTCCACCGCCAAGGTGGGCGCGGGAGAAAAATGGGATGTCATGGTCGTGAAGGAAGCCGCCTCACCCAATGAATCCAGAAGTTTTCTTCCCCGACAGGCGGTGGATGTGGAAATACGACTGGAGCATATGAAAAACACCGGGGTGGAAATGCAGATCCTCTCGCATCTCACGGCAATGTCATTTTATACGCTGGACGCTGGCGTGGGCGGGGAACTCGCCGCCGCCCTGAACGACGGGCTGGCAGATCTGGCCCGGAGAATGCCCGATAAATTCGCGAGCATGGCGGGGGTACCACTCCAGGACCCGCCGGCCGCAGCGGCGGAACTGGAAAGGGCGGTAGGCCTCGGGCATATCGGTGTGAAAATCGGCTCAAATGTCAGAGGTTTAAATCTGAATGATCGTTCCTTCGATGTGTTTTGGGACAAAGCGGTATCCCTCGACGTTCCGGTGTTCATCCATCCGGGCGACATCATCGGCTCCAGGGACCGCATGAAGGACTTTCATCTGAACAACCTCCTCGCGAATCCGCTCGACACCTCTATCGCGGCGGCATGCCTGATCTTCGGAGGGGTATTCGATCGTTTCCCGAATCTGAAGGTTGTGCTCGCCCATCTGGGTGGTTTCATCCCTTGGATTCGAGGACGTCTGCAGCAGGGCTACCTGGAACGCGACGAACCCAAGGAGTGCGGCTCCAAGGCGCCAGAGACCTACATGGACAAGTTTTATTACGACACCGTGATCCACAACGCCGACTGCATGGAGTTCGCGGTGAAAACCTTGGGGGCCGATCAGATTCTGTATGGAACGGACTGCCCGTGGAACATCGGAAACCTGGAACCCGCCAGAGAAATACCGGGCCTTTCTCGCCTATCGAACGAAGAGCAGGACAAAATCCTTCTGGGCAACGTGAAAAGGCTTTATAAAATTTAACCCTTAGGCAGGCCTGCCCTATAACGTGCGAGACAAGTAAAAATTCATTTGCCCTCCTGTGCTCCGCAAATACTCCATCCCCGGTCAGGCCGCGAGGGGAACCACCCAATAATCGCAGTGAAGTCCATTCAGAACCAGCCTGGAGACCACCTTTTTATCCTCGTCAATCCGACGCCGGTCCTGTACCTCCCGAAAACTCGAGCTCATTGATATTGGCCGAATTAGTAATTCGCCAGGGACAGGCAGAAACTTGGCATCAAAAGGTCTATAAGGGAGGGAACTTAGGATTCAGATCAACTCTTAGACAGAACGGGGTCAAGATCCGGGGAGCGGGCCACTTAATTTGATCACTCCCCTGAGCTTGATTGTGGTGCATGACCCGGTCCTTTGACCTTTTCTTCATTAAAAGGAGAGTAACGATGCCAAGGCAGATCGAATGCGTGGATTGGCCCGACAGGCTCGACGTTTGGACGCCCTACTCAATGGCTGTCAGGGCGAGCGGCGGGACGACAGTCTATTTTGCGGGAGTCACGGCCGCGCCGCCCTACCACCATCATCCTCACCGGGCAGAGGAGTTTGATACGCTTCCGGACGATCTGCCGAGCCAGACATGCATGGCTCTCGAAAACCTGAAGAAGAGCCTCGAGGCCGTGGGAGGGACGTTCAGGGATATCGTCTTCTTTCAATTCTTCTCAACGACGATGGAGGGTGCCGCCGAGGCAAGCGCCATCCGAAAGGAATATTTCGGCGATCACCGAACCGCCACCACCACCCTTCAAGTCGTCCGCCTCGCCACCGACCCCAGGTGCCTGGTGGAGGTCAACGCGATCGCGGTCGTGGACTGAGGGGAGCCTTGGCATTTCGAGGACGATATCTGTCCTTTTTCGCCGGCGGGCGGAATCTCACCCATTTCGGACCTGTGTGGAGACTTCCCGAGAAATCGTGTTTGGGTTGCCTATCTTTGGTGGCGGGATTGTAGTAGGGTTTTCTTATCCGGAAATTGAGAAGTACGATGCCGACTCGATTGACGTGGAGCGACAAAGTTGCTCTCAATCTCCTCCGGCAGGAACTTGCGGAAGGGTGGATGCGTGTCCATTTTTCCGGAGTTTCTTGGGGAGCTGTCGAAAAAGGAGAATGAAATGAAACAGAACCTGAAAACCTGTTTTTATTGCATCCCTCTTGTCCTTGTCCTGGCTGCGGTCTTCGTTGCACCCGCTTTCGGCGCGACTCCAATTACCCCCCAAGAGAAAAAACTGATTCCTCTCGCGAAGAAAGAGGGTGCCGTCTCCGTTCTTCAAACCTCGTTCAAGAACGAGACCATGCAGCTCCTGGCCAAGGAATTCGTCAAGCGCTACGGCCTGGG
>CAMYJL010000269.1:0-5104 GCA_947258645.1 uncultured Nitrospinota bacterium | reverse complement strand
GCCGCCAAGGCGGGGGCCTTCCTTCCTCTCGAACTTGGCCAACTGAAAAACCACGAGGCGAACTCCAAGGCGCGGGGAATTTTCTACGACTACCCGCACTTCATCGCCCCCTACTCGTACACCTTCCAGCCCGTCTGGAACATCAGTTGCCCCGGTATGAAGAAGGACTTCAAGGTCACATCCTACAAAGACATCGTCGACAACCCCAGCCTGAAAGGGCTGGTTCTCGTCAGCGACGTGACGAAGAGCACCTCCTACTCCCTGACGACCATTGGCCTGATGGAGAATGGCATTGACGTCCCCGGGATTTGGAAGAAGCTCAAGGGCCTCGACCCTCTCGTCGGCTTCCGAACCGAGGCGAAGATGCAAATGATCATCAACTGCGAGCGCGCGATTGATATGTGGAACCTTTCCGGCCGCATATTCCAGAAAATCCGCCAGAAACCCGACCTCGCCAAGGTCATGCGGTGGGGAACCTATAAAGAGGGCCAGGTTCTCTTCGGCCAGCAGGCGGGCGTCATGAAGGGCGCCAAAAACCCGAACGCCGCCGTACTTTGGCTGGATTTCCTTCTGACGAAAGAAGCGGCCGACATCGTGGCCGCCAACGAAGTCAGCTTCTACACCATGCTCAAGGGCTACGAGCCTCCGGCGTCCGTTAAGAAGTACATGATGGACCTTAGCAAGGTGAAGACCCTTCCTATCAAGGATCAGACAGCCGCAGCGAAGAAATTCAAAAAGATGCGGTCGGATTGGCAGAAGGTCTTTAGATAGTCCGTTCATCCAGATCACAAAAGGCCTTCGTGGGGGGCCGGCATCAGTGCCGACACTCCCCCCGCGAAGGCCGGTTACCGGACGGGTCTCATGACTACGGTAAGCACGGGGGAGGCCTCCTCCGGCCGCTGGCAGGGTTTGCGGACGGCCTTCCAGACGGAAAGTATCGTCACCACAGTCATCAGCGTCCTCGTTGCGGCGATGGTGCTGATTCCGCTCGTTTCTCTCGTTGTCAGCAGCCTCCTCGTGCTGGACGAGCTGGGCTTCGGGGCGGAGTGGGGCCTGGGCAACTACCGGGAGATGTTCGAAGGGCACGTCATCCAGCGGGCCTTCATCAACACCTTCATCATCAGCACGGGCTCCACCGTGCTTGCTACCTTTCTGGGGGTCTCCCTTGCCTGGATCAACGCCCGAACGAACTGCCCCTACAGCGACCGGCTCGAACCGCTGAACCTGATTCCCTTCTTCCTGAGCCCTTTCGTCGGCGCCATCGCATGGCACAACCTGGCCTCGCCGAAGATTGGCTTCCTGAACCACCTGGCGCGCGACCTGCTCGGGACACAAGGCCACATCCTGAACGTCAACAATCTCTTCGGCATCATCTGGGTGACGGGGATTTTCTTCACCCCGCTGGTCTACCTCTTCGTCGTGGGCTCCCTCCGCCGGACCGACCCCGCTCTCGAGGATAGCGCCAGAGTGACAGGGGCGGGCATGCTCCGCACTACCCTCACCGTTACCCTTCCCCTCGCCGCACCAGGTATCCTTTCGGGTGCCATTATCGTCTTCGTCACGAGCGCGGGAGAGTTCGGGGTCCCCTTCAAGCTGGGCACACCCTACGGCTGGGAGACGCTAACCACGCAAATTTTCACCAAGGCCGTGGGAGATCAGGCGAACAACTACATGGGCGCGGCGATGAGCATGACCCTCGGCATCATCACGATCTTCTTCATTTGGGTGCAGCGCCGAATTATCGCGCCCCGCGAATTCACGACCGTGACCGGAAAGGGCTTTCGCCCCAACCGCATCGACCTGGGCCAGTGGAAATGGGCCGCCTTCGGATTCAACGTCAGCTACATCCTCGTCACCGTCGTCCTGCCCATCATCAGCATCCTCCTGGTGAGCCTTCACCAAGTGTGGGTGGGGAAGATCATCCCGGCGGAGTTCACACTCCTGAACTACAAGCGAATGCTCTATTTCTGGTCTCCCATCGCGCTCCTGCCCGCGACGAACGGCATCGTGAACAGCTTGATTCTCGCGTTTACCGGGGCCACCATCGCAATGGTTCTGGCCATCGTGATCTCCTTCCAGATCCACCGGCGGCGCGGTCGGTTCGCCGTCCTGCTGGACTTCCTCTGTGCCCTACCCGTGGGATTCCCCGGCATCGTCCTCGCGCTGGGGGTGGTCATCACCTATATCAAAACACCAATTTACGGCACTTTGTGGATTCTTCTCCTCGGCTACGTCACGCGGTTCTTCCCCTACGGGCAGCGCAACGTCGCCTCCGTCATGATGGCAGTATCCGAGGAACTCGAGCAAAGCTCGCGCCTCGCAGGGGCCTCCTGGATCACGACGCTCCGGCGAATTACCATCCCGCTCCTCAAGCCGGGCATCTTCGCGGGCTGGCTTCTACTCTTTCTCATTTTTATTCGCGAGCTCTCGATGTCGCTCATTCTTTATACTGCGGGAACTGAGACCCTGTCGGTTGGAATCTACTACCTCCAGGAGTACGAATCCGAGTCCCTGACGGCAGCCCTTTCCGTCATCCAGACCTTCGTCCTCCTTGGTTGCGTCTTCATCTTCCGCCGGGCCGTAGGCACGCAAAATCTAACCGCATGAGCTTTCTCTCTCCAGTCACGAAAACGGTTTTTTGCCGTGCTTTGTTTCAGGGTCATTTTTTTAAACCGGCCTTTTAGGAGATACAAAGGAGGCTTTTTATGGCAGTCCGTACCGTCGCCATTATCAGCCCCGGAGAGATGGGCTGCGCCGTGGGTAGCGCCTTAAAGGAAAACGGACTTCGCATCATCGCTCCTCTCACGGGAAGGAGCGAGCTTACGCGAGGTCGGGCCGAGGCGGCCGGATTTGAGGACGTTCCGGCAATCGAAGATCTTTTAGAGGAAGCCGATCTGGTACTCTCCATCGTCCCGCCCGCCTGTGCGGTGGATATCGCCCGAGAGGTCGCTGCGGCGATGAAAGCCACCGGCAATCGTCCTCCCTATACCGATTGCAACGCCATATCGCCCAACTCCACCCGCCATGCCGGGAAAATCATCTCGGAGGCCAGGGCTGTCTACATCGACGGCGGAATCATCATCGGTCCCCCGCCCTGGAAGGGGAAAATTCCGATTATCTATGTCAGCGGTGAACGGACCGATCCAATGACCCAGCTGGACGGAAAAGGCATCTCCGTGCGGGATATTGGGAGCGAGATTGGCCGCGCTTCAGGTCTCAAGATGTGCTCCGCCGCGCTGACAAAAGGGACGCTGGCGCTGCAGGCCGCCGTGCTGATCGCCGCCGAGGCGCTGGGGCTGACCGAGGAGCTTCAAAAAGAACTACTTGGCAGCCGCGAGGCCCTTTACCAACAGATCGAATCCGGAACGCGGCGCCTTCCTTCCGTGGCGGCGAGGTACATGGGCGAGATGGAGGAGATTGCCGCGACTTTCTCGGCCGCTGGCGTCACGCCGAAGTTTCACCAGGGCGCACTCGATGTCTATCGGCTCCTCGCCAAGACTCCGTTCGCTTCAGAGACTCCGGACACCATTGACAGCAGCCGCACCTTGGAAGAAGCGGCCCGGACCTTTGCGAAACACCTGCCGATGGGAAAGTAGCCCTGAAACTATTATGATTCCAATAAACTGCGATTGCACGTCCATGGCGAATTGCTAATTTCAGCTTCAATAAAGTCTCTCGTCGCCTTGCTCTCATAATCAATTCTCCCTAACCTCCCCCGCCATGAAGAATCTATTCCTGGGTTTCGCCCACATTGTTGCCATAATTGCCAAACTGTTAAGACCGGACGGCGCGAAGACTCTCGTCTCCGAAAATCTGCTTTTGAAGCAGTAGCTTCATTGCTAACCGATCCCGGCTGCGGGCACCTGTGCTCCGCAAAAACTCCATCCCCCGTCCTGTTCGTGGTGGATTACTAATTCGCCACGAACAGGATCCTAATTTGTGAAGCACATCACTCCATGCCATGATGGTTCCATCAAAACAATAAAATAGAAATATCAGTTTATTACATTTTCCGTATTCAATGAGGAGGTTTACCAGTGAAGTTCAAGCAGGTGCTTTTTTTAATGCTATTTCCAATTCTTCTTGTGGCATGCGCAGAGCCTTACTCCAAGGGCGCAAAAAGAGAGATCAGAAAAGATATCAACTGTGAAACCGCTCAAGAGGACATCAAGATCTTGGAAAAAGAGAAAGCATCCGCCGGCAAGCAATTGGAGGCAGGAGTCCGCAGTGTTCTTCCTGTCAGTGCGGTCGTGGGAATACTCAAAGGAACCTGGCGTGATCGGACCAAAGTCGCTACCGGCGATTATAACAAGGCAATCGAGAATAAAATTAAGGAAATTAAGTGGTCATGCGGGCTCCCTTAAATTGGAATCGCTTAGAAAATAGAGACTTCTTCCCGAATGAGTCCCCAGCCGAACAGGGTGAGCCTCAATCGGCCGGCTAAGGACACATTACGTATGCACCTTTCGGATGACTGAAAAATTTAGGATTTCACTGACGTCTCCCCTTTAATCCGGCTTTTAGCCGGAAAGTGGGAGAGAGAAGGAAGGCATATGAGACGGATCGGCTGTCTTTTGATCGCTGCCGGCCTCTTGACCGGTTGTTCCGTAGCGGAGCCCGGCATCGGCGGCCATTGGCTCTCAAGTGCCCGGGTGAATGAGATCACGAAGAAGCGGCACTGCATGGTGACAGCTGAGACGGGGGGTGTCCGGGGAGGGTTTACTGAGGGCTTCAGTACTATTTACCGCTTTGCATTCTACCCATTTGTGGAGATGGTGAACAAGGAGCTTCGACTGGGGGTCCGGAGTGATGTTCTGGTGGAACTCCCGGTCGGCGATGTGCAGATCCGAATTGACGACCGGAAAATCTGGACGATCGCCTCGTCGGAGACACCGCTGGACTATGCGCGGAAAGGTGACAGGAACGTGGCAATGGACACCGTGAATAGGGCGAAGTTGCCCTATACGGTGGCGACCGGGGAGAAGGCGAAGGCAATCCTGAAGGAGATGGTTGCCGGGAACCTGCTCTGGTACCGGATGCTCGGGTTGAACCAAAAGGTAACGAACGCGGGATGGTTTCCCCTCGATGCGTCGTTTCACCGGGC
>CAMYJL010000268.1 GCA_947258645.1 uncultured Nitrospinota bacterium | reverse complement strand
CGTTCCGCCGGTGCCGCGCGACAACCTGGAGGCCATGGCCCACCTCAAGGGCATTCATGCCTCGCGCGAAGCCATCTCGTCCCCAAATTCTTTGGCCCCAAAATCTACGATGCGTTCAAGGAGGTGAAGCGCACCTTTGATCCTGAAGGACTCATGAACCCCGGAAAGATTGTGGACGCCGACCCGTTCACCGCCAATCTCCGGATTAACCCTCAGTACAAAACAGTCGCCATCCCGACTGTCTATGACTTCTCGACGGACGGTGGCTTCGCCCGCGCGGTCGAGATGTGCAACGGGGTGGGCGCCTGCCGGAAGCGCGACGGGACGATGTGCCCCTCCTATCAGGCCACGATGGAAGAAGAACATTCCACACGCGGCCGCGCCAACGCCCTGCGCGAAGTCATTTCAACCGGCCTCACCGGGGAAGATCTCACGAGCAAGCGCCTCTACGGTGTCATGGACCTCTGCCTCGGCTGCAAGGGTTGCAAGGCCGAGTGCCCCTCCAGCGTGGACATGGCCAAGATCAAAGGGGAGGTTCTTCAGGCTCACTGGGACAGGCACGGCGTTCCCCGCCGGGTGCGCCTCCTCGCCCGCATCGCCGCCATCAACCGGCTGAGCAAGCCCTTCGCGCCGCTCGTGAACTGGACTTTCAGAAACAAATACTTTCGTTCTCTGATGGAGCGCTTCTTCGGCGTGGACCAGAGGCGCTCGCTTTCCCCCCTCGCGAATGAAACCTTCGAGGAATGGTTCCGAGGGCGCCCTCAGCCGGAGAACGGCGCCGCCCGCGGAAAAGTCCTCTTCATGAACGACACCTGGACGAACTTTAATCATCCCGAAATCGGAATCGCCGCCGTCCGCGTGCTCGAAGCGGCGGGTTTCGAGGTGGCGCTGGCGGAGATGGGCTGCTGCGGCAGGCCCCAGATATCGAGCGGCCTCCTGCGCGAGGCGCGGGGAATGGCCGAAGAGAACCTGATGCGCCTCTCGGGCGTCATCAAGGAAGGGGTGCCCATCGTGGGCGTCGAGCCGAGCTGCCTGCTCACCCTGCGCGACGAGTACCCGGACCTCATCGTGGGCGACGACACCCGGCGGCTGGCCGACTCGGTATTTCTTCTGGAGGAGTTTCTCGTTCACCTCAAGGAAAAGGGCGAGCTCGACATCAGGTTCCGCGAGCGGCCCGGCAGGGCCCTCTTCCACGGCCACTGCCACCAGAAATCGCTCGTCGGCTCGGCCGTCTCGCTCGAAGCCCTCGGCCTCGTCCCCGGCCTCGAGGTGGAGGAGATTCCCTCCGGCTGCTGCGGCATGGCGGGTTCGTTCGGCTACGAAAAGGAGCACTACGACGTTTCGATGTCGATCGGCGAGCTCAAGCTGTTCCCGGCCATCCGGGACGGCGGATCGGAGGTAGAGATTCTCGCCAACGGCGTCTCCTGCCGCCAGCAGATCGCTCACGGCACCAGCCGCCAGGCGCGCCACGTCGCGGAATACCTGGCCGAGTCGCTGGCGGACTGAGCACCTCTTTCAAATTCCAGTTGCGGGAATTTGTGGTAAGTTTGCTTCCTCCGGGCGATTCCCGGGCAGACATAATGGAGAACTGCCATGTGGAAAGGAAAAGTGGTTTCGGCCCATATCGCCCCCGAGGCGGCGGTGCCGATGAGGGAGATGGCGGAGATACGCGCCGTAGCGGGCAAGGGCTTCGAGGGGGATCGGTATGCGGAGGAAATCGGCTTTTTCTCCCATAACAAGGGCGTCCGCCGGCAGGCCACCCTGTTTGAGATCGAGGTCCTCGAAACCATCAAGCGGGATCACAACAAGGACCTCGCCCCGAACGAATGCCGCATGAATCTGGTGACGCGCGGGGTGCCGCTCACGCATCTGGTGGGGAAAAAGTTCCGGATTGGCGAGGCCACCCTGCGCGGCGTCCAGCTCAACGAGCCCTGCAAGCATCTGGAGGAAGTTGTCGGGAAGCCGATCATCCCCTCCCTGATCCACCGCTGCGGCCTGTTCGCGGAGGTTCTCAAAAGCGGAACGATACGGTCCGGTGATTCCGTTGAGGAACTCGACTCCGCCGAATAACGCTGCATCAGACGCCATTTGTCCAACGATCTTCCGGCCCCCGTTCGCTTTCAGCGCCCGGCTCGCCTTAAAATCGAAGCCGTACCGGTATTCGAATCATTTTTTTTGAAGGGCGGAAACTTGCGTGAGCGGATATGACCCCCGTTGAACTGGTTTCGACGGTGGTGGTGCTTTTGGTTGGCGGGGTGTCCAAAGGGGTGATCGGGTTCGGCCTCCCCGCCATCGTTGTGCCCGCTCTGTCCCTCATCGTCGGACCGCTCGAAGCCGTCGTGATCGTCTCCATACCAGCCATGCTCACCAATCTGGCAAACGTCCGAATCGGGATCGCGGAATGGCGGACCGTATTCCGTATCTGGCCCTATCTCCTGACAGGCATCCTAACCGTCCCCTTCGGCGTCCTATTTCTCCAGTCTGGAAGTCCGGACGCCGTCCGGTTCATCATTGGCCTTGCTCTCTACGGCTACCTCGCGCTCCAGCACCATCTCCCGCAGATCGGCGAGCTCCGCCCCGCCGTCCGAAGCGGCATCGGCGCGGGGATGGGCGTGTTCGCGGGCTTTCTCGGCGGCATGGCGAGCCTGCCGGGTCCGGTGAACATCGTCTATTTCTCGATGTTTCACTTCTCGAAGGACGCGTTCGTCTTCCTGATCAACGTCTTCAACTCTGTCAACTCCTTCGGCCTGGTCGGCACCATGGCCTACCGGGGCATTTTCACCCCCCCGGCCCTCGCCCGCGCCGTGGGGGCGCTCATTCCCATCTCTCTAGGCTTCTGGGTGGGGCTGTGGCTTCGGAACAAACTCTCGCAGGCGCTGTTTTACCGGCTGGTGAATTTCGGCCTGTTCGCCATCGCCACCCTCCTTATCTTCCGGAGCCTCTGGAAGCTGCTCATGTAGGCCAGCCGGACCTTCACCGGAAGGACGAAACCGGATATCCTGTTTTCTCTCCATCATCATGGCGGCAGAAATTTTCTGGTCTCCATACAGGCACGGGAGGAAGCGAGCATGAGCGAGGCGCATTACCCCAGATTTTCAGAAAATGAGATGGGCCGCCGTCACGGGATGGCCCGAAAGCTCATGGAGGACGAAGGGCTCGACTCCCTCCTGCTCTATGGATTGAGCGGCTCCAACCGAAGCGCCCAGTCCAACATCTTCTGGCTCTCCTGCTATCGCGACTTCAACCACGCCTATCTCATTTTCCCGAAGGAGGGCGATCCCTCCCTTTTCGTCGGCCTTTACAACCACCTCCACAACGCCAAGGAGATCGCGATCTTCGACGACGTCCGCCACGGCGCCTACGGAAACCCGGAGCTCGCCGCGGACCGAATCGACGACCTCGGGCTCGGCGCGGGCCGCATCGGTCTCGTGGGGATCAACCCGCGCTTCAGGAACCTCCTCCCCTTCGAGCACATGGATTACCTGAAGGACCGATTTCCCGAGGTGACCTGGGTGGACGTGTCGGCCAAATTCCGCGATCTTCGCATCATCAAGAGCGACGAAGAGATCGCCTGGCTGAAGGAGGCCGCGCGCCTGAGCGATCTCTCCATGACGGCCTGCGAGGAGTACGCCCGGCCGGGCATCTCCGAAGTCGAGCTGTCGGGCCGGATGGCCGCCGCCTTCCGCGTCGAAGGGGGTGAGCAGCAGGTCCACTTCGTCACGGCAACGCCGATGGCGAATCCGGAAACCCCCCTTCCCTGGCAAAACCCGAGGCAGCGCAAACTCGAGGCCGGGGACATCGTCTTGACCGAAATCAGCGCCGCTCACTTCGGCTACGCCGCGCAGGTGCTCCGCCCCTTCACCGTGGCGGCGGACCCGACACCCCCCTACCGGGGGCTTTTCGCCGCCGCGATGGAATGCTTCGAAGGCGTCGCCGGGGCGATGAAGGCCGGGGCGCCCGTCGGGGACATCCTCGACGCCGTCGAGGTCATCCCCCGGGCCGGATTCAAGATTTACGACTCGATCGCGCACGGCTTCGGCGTGGACCTGGTCCAGCCCTCCATCGGCATCCGGGGGTCCGGCTACGCCCTGCCACCCGAGGATTTCAAGTACGAAGAGAACATGGTGATGGTGATCCAGCCGAACCCCATGGACGATGAGGGCCACGGCCTTCAGATTGGCGATTTGGGCATCGTGACGAAGGAGGGGTTTCAGACCCTGCATACCTATCCGATGGCCTTCCCCCGCTGCGGATAGAAACCACCGCTTTGCGGCGAATTTTCAGAACTCAAATTCATTCGAGAGAGGTTTTTAGATGGACTACCGCGTATTCGACACATCCGAAATCGATCATACCCAGATCTACCGTCTCCTGATCGGTTCCATCGTCCCCCGGCCGATCGCCTGGGTCAGCACGGTGAACAAGGAGGGCATGCCCAACCTCGCGCCCTTCAGCTTCTTCACGGCCGTCTCGCACGCGCCCCCGATGGTCTCCATCTCGGTGGGCGAAAAGCAGAGGGAGCTGAAAGACACGGCCCAAAACATTCTGGAGACGGGCGGATACGTCATCCACACCGTCGTGAACGGAAGCGAGGAGCAGATGAACCGAAGCTCCGCCAACTTTCCGCCCGAGGTGAGCGAATTCAGCGAGGTCGGGCTGGAGACAACGCCCTCCGACATCGTCGGCGCCCCCCGAATCGTAAACGCGCCCGTGGCGATGGAGTGCCAACTCAGGAGCCTGATCACGAACGGAACCGAGTGGAAAACACACCTCGTCATCGGGGAGATTCTGCGCTGGCACATCCGCAGCGACCTGATGATCGAGGACAAATACATCGACCCGCACAGGCTCGGGCCCGTGGGCCGGCTCGGGGGGGTCAACTACTGCCGGACGGGAGACATCTTCCAGATGGAGCGGACCTACCCGCCCCCCGAGAAAATTCACCCGAACGCCTGACCGCCCTCATCCGCGCATCAGGAAAGGCCGTCCGGCGCTTCCGGAGCCACGTAGGGCGCCTGTCAGGCCAAAGCGCCTGAATTGTTCTGAATCCGGCGGTACATGAAGTAGAAACCGGCGAGGAGGAAAAAGAGTCCGACAAGCTTCATCGTCCCGG
>CAMYJL010000267.1 GCA_947258645.1 uncultured Nitrospinota bacterium | reverse complement strand
TCGGCGAACTTCTCACCGCAACCCGTCAGGTGCAACCGCCGGGCAAAGTGACCCGTCCCCATACGCATGGCTGCGAGCAGATGATCCAGATCGTCGAAGGCGAGGGCTGGTTCCGCGTGGGAGAAGAGGACCAAACCGTTGGCGCGGGAGCAATCGTCCACATTCCCGAAGGCACGCTGCACGAGCTCCAAAACAGGGGCGAGAGTCCCCTCGTCTATCTCTCGTTCAAGAACCGCTCCGAGGACTGGCCGCCGCCCGAGGCCATCCAGGACGGAATTTGATCTCTTCTCCCCAACCAGGAGGCGCGCCATGCCGTTTTATACGAAGTCCGACATGGAAGAAGTGAGGGTCGGAGACTGGAACCCTTCGGTGTTTCAACCCATCGCGGGAGAATTCATCAAGGGGGGTTTCGTGAGCTGGCCCAAGGGGCCTCATGCCAAACCCCATCTTCATCCGAATGAAGAGCAATTTATTTTCATGCTCGAAGGAAAACAATTGCTCGTGCTCGGTGAAGAGATCCGGGAGATCGGCCCCGGCGACCTCGCGCATATTCCGCGCGGCACCGTTCACGGG
This sequence comes from uncultured Nitrospinota bacterium, assembly GCA_947258645.1. GTDB lineage: Bacteria > UBA8248 > UBA8248 > UBA8248 > UBA8248 > CAMYJL01. The sequence goes on along the minus strand of CAMYJL010000267.1, from coordinate 4,548 downwards.
GCCTACACCCTGACGGACACGGCCGTGGCATTTGCCGCAAAAAGTCCGGTCGGCGACGGCAGGGTGGAGCAGGACTACGTGGAAGCCGAGGGCGCCGACGGAATCGCCGAGCGCCTTCGGGCCATGGCCGAGGATTCGGCCTAAAGAAGATTCGGCCTGAAAAAGACGGGCCCCCCGCCCCATCTCCGGAAACTTCATCCGGAAACGCGGCCGAAGCGCAACTAACCCTCCAGCTCCTCCGGCGTGACGGGGAGCGCGACGGCTTCGCCTCTCTTCGCGGAAAGATCCATCGCCATCGTGAGCATGAGGTTCTCGTGCCCCTCCGCGGCGGTGGTGTGCGGGGTTTCGAGGCCGGTGTAGAGGCGGGAGAGCCAGGCGTTCGTCTCCTCGCGCATGGGGCCCCAGAGTTGGCCGAGGGCGATGTCGCCCGGCGGGTAGCTCGTCAGGAAGCTGACAGATTTTCGCTCGTTTTTCCGCTGAGTCGTGTGCGGCGGGTCGGAGGCCAGGACCAGATCGCGGTGGGTGTCGTCGATGGTGAGGACGCCGTTGGTCCCGACGATGCCGATCTCCAGGCTGTAGACCGTCGGGGGCCAGAGACCCGGCAGCGCCCAGTTGATGCACATGCTCCAGATGGTTCCGTCATCGAAGGTGAAGATGCCCATCGTGGCGTCTTTCGTTCCGTAGGAGACGAAGGCCTTATCCACCGATCGGGCGTACACCTCGACGGGCTTCTTCCCGGCCATGAGCCACATGCAGATATCGAGCGTGTGCGTCCCCGAGATGACCATCGGGGTCATCTGGGCGCGGCGCTCGGCTTTCGAAACCGTCCCGATCGAGGTCATGCTGTTCAGGAATGCGCGCGATACCACCGAGGTCACATCCCCCAGCTCCCCGGCGCCGATCTTCTCCTTGGCGACGAGAAAACGGCGGCGGAACCGCTGGGTGTAGCCCAGCACGGCGTCGGCGCCGTTTTTCTCGATGAGCCCGAGCAGCTCGGCCGATTCCCTGGCGCCGGTGGCCAGCGGCTTTTCCACCAGCATGTTGAGGCCGCGCTCGGCGGCGGCGCGGACGGGCGCGACATGCATGGAGGAGTGGGTCGCGACGATGACGGCGTTCACCTCGGGCCGATCCAGAAGCTCGTTCATGTCGGTGGTGAAAAATTCGGCTTCGACATCGGTTGCAAGCTGCTTTCCCACCTTCTCGTCGATGTCGCAGAGGCCGAGCCACTCCACGCCCGGGTAGTCGCGGGCGAACTCCGCCCGGATGCGCCCGATCTGACCGCATCCGATCAGGGCCAGGCCGATGGGGTTTTTCGTCCGCTTCCGTGCGCTCATTCGTTGTTCCTTCCTGTCTGGCATGGGCCGGAAACCGGCCGGATGTTCAGAGAAAATTCACGCGCGCCGGCTCATAGGTGAAATATCCCTCGGGCCGGAGCAGCACCTTCGTCCCCGGCGCGAGGGTCTCGGCGTGCCGGGCGAACTCCTCGGGGTTTTTTGATTCCGGATAATAATGAACGGGGATCACCACGTCGGGCCCCAGCCATTGAGTAGCGAGGGCCGCGTCGAGGGGACTCATCTCGGCAGGCGTCTCGGGCAAGACCGAATCCACCGGCATCATCACCACCTGCGGGTGGCAGAGCTCGGCGATGAGCTTGATGTCCCCGAACAGGCAAGTGTCCCCCGGATGATAAATCCGCACGCCGTCCTCCGTATAGATGACAAATCCCAGCGGCGGCGAGGACATGTAGACATCTTTTTCCGGCGAGATGAACGAGGCGTGATGCGCCACCGTGGCGCGCACGCGAACACCCTTCACCTCCCGAGTGGCGCCGGGCTGGGTGCCCAGGATCTGCGCCTTGGGCAGCCCCTTCCGCTCCGCCAGGGCGCGCACATCGTGGCCCGACATGAAGACGGCCCCGGTGCGTTTGGCGATCTCGATCGACTCGCCCACATGATCCCAGGCGCCGTGGCTGACCAGGATCAGGTCGGCGGCGTCGATCTCCTCCGCCTTGACGGGGCTGAGGGGGTTCCGGTCGAGGCAGGGATCGATGAAAATCCGCACTCCGCTTTCCGTGATAATCTCGAAGGCGGAGATGCCCAGAAAGCGTATCTTGACCATCGCGGTTCTCCCAGAGATAGATGTTTCTCACAAACGCTTCACATCGCCGCCCATCTTGATGCGGATACCGCTTCCCGCTACCATCTTTCCATTGATTCCATCACGAATTGTTTTCCGGGGAGTCCCCAATGGGAAAACACGTCGTCGCCAAGGTCCATGAGCTTCCTCCCGGCGAGCGGAAGATCGTCGAGGTGGAAAACCGCTCCATCGGCATATTCAACATCAAGGGAACCTTCTACGCCCTCCGGAACGTCTGCCCCCATCAGGCCGCGCCGCTTTGCCAGGGCAATGTGCGCGGAACGATGACCTCGGACAAGCCTCAGACCTACCAGTACATCAAGGACGGCGAGATCGTCGTCTGCCCCTGGCACTGCTGGGAGTTCGACATCACGACGGGCGCTTCCGTCTTCAACCCCCACAAAACGCGCGTCAAGGCCTACGAGGTGACCATCGAGCCCGACGAGGAAGAAGACCCCTCGGTCGAGACCTACCCCGTCACGGTCGAGCGGGGTCTCGTCGTCCTCCACGTCTGACCGCCGCTTTTCAACGAAAAACGATTTATGGGCGATTCTCTTTGGAAGCCGGACGTATCCTATCGCGGCTTCCATTCTTCTTGGTTCGCCTCCCATTCATCGAAAATTTCTTTCGCGGCAGCGAGGGCGTGGTTCGTCTTCGGGAACCCGATGTAGGGGGTGCAGTTGAGAATCGTGTCGAGTACCTCGTCCTTCGTCGCCCCCCGGTTCAATGCGCCCCGAGTGTGCAACTTCACCTCTCCCGACAGGTCCTGCGCGGCGGCACAGGCGATGACGATGAGCTCGCGGAACTTCATCTCGAGATGAGGGCGGTCCCACATCTGGCCGAAGACATACTCTTGGATGGCCCGTGCGTGAGCCGGCACGAATTCGTTCAAGGCTTCCCAGCGATCGATTCCTTCCTTGCCAAACGCCACATCGCGAATCTCTTTTCCCCTCCTATATTCTTCCTCGGTCATGCCTAGGATCTCCTTGATTGATTTTTATGAAAAAAAGATCCCCACGGGCGGGGATTCCCAAACCGAATATGAATTTTGCCAAAGCTTAGCATTGGCATTAGAGTGGAGCAAACAAACTGGATGGCAGGGTTTTTCTCTCAACAATCAAATTTCCGCTCTCAGGAGACTCTTCTGATGGATCGCATTCCAATGATGGAACCAGAAACCGGCGGGGGCGAAGTCGCCCGCCTCTACGAACACGCAACGGCCTTGATCAACCGAATCCCCAATTCGTGGAAAGTGATGGCGCACCAGCCCTTCATCGCCAAGTTCATCCTGCCCCTGACCTCCTCTCTCCTCCGGCAGGGCCTGGGGAGCATCCTCAGCACGCGCACGAAACAGCTCGCCATTCTCAAGACGAGCGCCATGAACAACTGCGCCTACTGACTGGCCCACAACAGGCCGGTTGGGCAATCGGCGGGTTTCACGGAGGAACACATCGAGGCCATCTCCTCGGACGGGTACATGGACTCAGCGTTATTTTCCGAAAAGGACAAGGCCGCGATCCATTGGTCGAAGTGCGTGATCAACAACACCGCGGGAAAGCGCGACGACGTGTTCGAGGAGGCACGCAGGCATTTTTCGGAGCCGGAGCTCGTCGAGCTGACGATGGTGGCCACCTACTTCGACATGCGCAACAAGTTCAACGACGCCATGCGAATCCCGATCGAAGAACAGGATCAGATCAACCTCACCTTGAAACGGCGGAAAGATCCCGCCAGCCTGAAACAATACCTGGAGGCGATCGTGGCGGACTGGCCAGCCGAGTTCCCTGACCCGGGGGAATAGAAGCCGCTACGCGCCGGGCGCGGTCGAGTCGGGTTCCGGAAACCTCTCCGGCCAGTTGGCCACAATCGATTCCAGATACGCCTTCATCTTGTCGGGATTCGCGCGGACCGATTTTTTGATCTTGTCCACTTCGTTTTGCTCTTCGATGGGGATCTGGAACGAATCCATCATGCGGTTCGAGAATCCCTGCTTGCCGCTCATGAAGGACATCTCCACCATCTCGGCATCCGAGAAATGCTTGCGGACCTCCTCGAAGACGTCGGGACGCTCGCGGGCGGTGTTCCGTGTGAAATGCTCTGCCCAGAGAGCGGCCGCCCGTTCACGAGGACTGAGGTGGGGCGACTCCATGTAATCGTCCGATAAAATCGCTTCGAGCTGCTCGTCCGTGATGCCGGCCGCTTGACCAAGCGCCGTGTTGTGCGTGATTCAGTAATTGCAGCTGTTCACATGGCTCGTCTTGAGAACCACGATTTCCTTGATCTTGCAAGAGAGTACGCTTCCCACCCCCTCGCGCTGAATGGTGGCGTTAAATGCGACGAACATCTGCGCGACGTGAGGCGAATGGGCCAGGACGCGGGCGGAGTTCGGCACCCGCCCCAGAAACTCATTGG
>CAMYJL010000266.1 GCA_947258645.1 uncultured Nitrospinota bacterium | reverse complement strand
GACTGGAGAGGATATCCTCGGCTTCTGCGGCAATGCGGCGGACAACATCACCGGCGGGCTCAATCGATTTGATAAGGCCCGAATCATGCCCGAAAATGAGGGAGGCTTCCTCGGCGTCTCCCAGTTTCTGAGCGGCCTGGAGAGATGCGCTTACTTCCGCCTGATTCTGGCGAAGCGCCCACTCCCGCCCTGCCCACCGCTCGACAAAGCGGTTGCGCTGGGCGCGGGCCATGGCGCCGGGCCACACCTGCCCCACGGCGATATCGTGAATTTCACTCAAAAACGTGTCGTGGCCGTCGCTTTCCAGGATGGCCTGCTTGAAATTCGGGTGAATCGGCGCCTCATTCGTCGCGAGAAAGCGGGTTCCGAGAAGAACGCCCTCGGCGCCGAGGGACAATGCGGCGGCCAAGCCGCGTCCGTCGGCGATTCCCCCCGCCGCGAGCACCGGCACGGGCGCCACGGCGTCCACCACCATGGGCACGAGAGCGCTCGTCGCCATCCAGCCCACGTGGCCACCACCCTCGGTCCCCTGGGCCACGATGAGATCCGCCCCGGCCTCTGCGGCCCGGCGTGCTTCGGCAACTTCTCCCGCCATGAGCATCACCTTGCAGCCCGACTCGTGCACCCGATCAAACCAGGGCTTGAGATCCTGATCGGGACGGGGCCAGGCGAAGGCCACCGCCATCGGACGCGCTTCGAGCCCGGCCGAGAAGTTGTCTTCACGAATGAGAAAAAGCAGATAATTCAGCGCGAAGGGTTTCTCCGTCCGCTCCAAAATGGCATCCACCCGCTCGCGAACTTCGTCTCCGGTATACCGATAGCATCCTTGCGTGCCGAGCCCCCCACCGTTCGATACGGCAGCGACAAGCTCCGGCGTGGTGGCCGAACCCATCCCGCCGAGGACAATGGGGTGCTCGATTCCCAGCAGATCGCAAACACGTGTACGAATCATCCATTCCTCCTTAGGCAAACGACTCATTTACGCTGCTTCACCCATCATCAAAATGAAAATAATATAACTTCCGGCATCGTACGACATTCCCGGCAAACATGCTCCTAATCATGCTGCGAATAAAAATGACAAGGGAGCCGCCACCGCCAACAGATATGATTCAACCGACTTATGAACAAATCAGAAAAAAATCTTGATTTCCCTGGCCTTCCCATTGGTCATTTTACAAAGAAGAAGAAATGATATTTCTGAAAATAAAATTATTGTTGCTTTTCATCCCGGCAAAATACACTTTGTATGGTATATTGAGGTATATATTTTCGGTCCTCATAGCACCATCGTCCTGAGCAATCGCCCGGAAAGCAAGTTGGGACAATCAGATTGCCGCTTCCCATGTCCGAACACAGGGGTGTGCGTATGCCGCGTTTTGCGATGCTCAAAAGACTCTCCACCGATACCCTGACTCGCCCGGAATCGATCAAGAGACTGAACCGGCAAGTCCAGGAATATCTCGAGGGCGAATGCCCCGAAGTGAAATGGCTCTCTCACTACGGCTTATTGGGGAATGGGAGACCAAAGTTCCTGTGCGAGGAGCCGGATGGCGCCGAGGAGATATGCGTTTACGACTATCTGGATGTTTTCGATGCGCCCGACCATGCCACCGCCTCCAAAGTAGAGGCCATTGTCCGGTCGTTCGGTCATGCGCAAGTCGAATTGTGGTGCGACATGAACTGGGATCGCATTACAGATCTACTGGAGGGAATGGCTGAATACAGGAGCGAGCAGACGGAATTTACGTTCAAGGAGAGCAGGCCGAAGCGCAAGCAGCCGCTTGTTTTTTAGCCCGCCGTTTTGAAAGAAGACCCTTAGGGCCGCTGAAGGATCCGCCGTTTTTCCTTTTCCAGTTGGATTTCCTTCTCCCGAATCGTCTTTAAACTGCGCTCAGAGTCTCTCGGCTGATAAATCTTGAGCTGGCGGTCGATTTCCGTATTGATTCCGCCGATCCTGTCGATAATATTCGGAACAATGCCCGACACGAACAAACTTGCCAAAATTGCCACGATGACAGCTGCATACACCAGCCGGCGAGCGGCTGGATTATCTTCTTTCCAGCGCGGAACCCGCGGATCGCGGGGCCGCGACCACATGATCCGTGCCTGAAAGCCTCTCTCGCTCTTGATCTTTTTTGCAAGCCCCGCCGTCTCCCGGCTGACACCAACAACAGTGAGGTAGACATTTTTTACCCCTTCAAGCGCCTGCCACCGGCTAATCGTTTTCTCGTCATGGAGCGATTCCACGGTTTCGACCAAATAAGCCTGGCAGCTGTTCCCCCACTTGGTGAGGAGATCCGGAGACGGCGCTTTCCACCAACTGGGGAGTTCTTTTTCACCGGCAATGTGGCGGGAATAAATTTGATGGCTTTTGTTTCGCGCCTTATCGGCGAGCAGTTGAATCACCCACCGCTGAGCCCGCTTCTCCCGCACGGGTTTATGCGTACGCCGGATGAGCGCACCAACACGGGATAAAAGTTCATCGGGATTAAAGGGCTTTGTAACGTAGTCGTCCGCGTATCCGAGCAGACCCTGGGAAATTTCCTTGGAACCGCTCCGGGCCGAAAGCATCAGAATAGGAATATCAGCCGTATGCGGCCTTTCGGCCAATGTTCGTGCCACGTCGTATCCGCTCATTCCGGGCATCAAGATATCCAGGATGATCAGATCCGGTTCTTCTCGTTCGGCGGCACCGATCCCTTCCTCCCCGTCGCCAGCCACGAAAACGCGGTGGCCAATCTCTTTCAGGCGTGTATTCAGAAGGGCCCGGGTCTCCAGGTCATCATCGACAATGAGAATTTTCGCCCCCGAAGGCTCAAGACGCGGGCCCGAAACAATTTCTACGGATTCAGGCGTTCGCGGGCTTTCCCCTGTTTTCTCATCCCGGCTATTTTCGGCGCGGATTTTTTCCGAAGAATCACCGGAATCGCTCCGGGGCTCCACAGGCGCTTCCTGTCTCCGCAGGTGATGCATCTGCCGCTCGATCCGGAGCAAAAGCTCCTCCGGATGGAAAGGTTTCGCCAGGTAATCTGCAGCCCCCGCCTCAATGGCCCGTTCAATATCGTCCGAACTGTTCAGCGAGGAAACGGCAATGATCCGAATGCCATGGTTTTGACACGACTCCTTGATCTTATCGATAAACTCCAAACCCGACATTTGGGGCATCATGATGTCGGTGAGAATGATGTCCGGCTTGAAAGGAAGGTTCATCTCCAGAGCGGCCACCGGATCGGTAGCGGTTGCAACATGATACCCCGCATCCAGAATCATGGTTTCCATCACCGTAACGGTGATGCTGTCATCATCGATGATCAGGATATTTCCGGTGTCCGCTTCGTTCTTCTTTTGCGGCACTGCGAACTTTTCTTGCAATTTCCATATACCTTTCTGGGGCAATTGTTCAATCCCCAAATATCCGCCTAAAAATACTAACAAACGATTTTATTCCCTCGAAGGACTATCTTGTTAATTTTTCCTCGCAATAAACCAAGATTGTGAAAGAAATGAAAAAACCGGCGATGATTGCACCTTCGAAAAAACAAGAAAGTGTTTTCTCAAGCGAAAGAGCCGGCAAAGACTTCTGAGAAACGTTTCAAAAAATTGAAAGGCAGGATGGAGACACTCGAAAGAGCCCGTCGTTTTTATTTCTGTTTCGGGGGGAGTAAAAATTCGAGGAACGATCAGACCGTCATCGGTGCTTTTCTGGCCAGCTTGTTCAAGAACTCTTGCGCTTCCTTGAACCCGGGGTTAATGGTCAAGGCATGCCGCAGCGCGGTGCCCGCCTGGGCATATTTGCCTTCCTCGGCCAGGGAGCGTGCCATGTTGTAGAAAATAACCGTGTTTCTTGGCGAGAATTTGAGCGCCTTTTTATAGACTTCCATGGCCTCTTTCCATTTCTTCTGACGCCTGAAAGCGATGCCAAGCCGGTTATAGTACTTGAGGTTTTCCGGGTTCATCTCGATGGCGAAGGCATACTCTTTTTCGGCCATGCTGGGATGACCGTTGGAGAGGAAAAACTCGGCCGCCGAGGCGCTCCGGACGCCCAGAGATTCTTCCCCTTCCAAAGCGCGGTGCACGGCCGATTGCGCACCGAGCATGTCCCCCGTCTCTAAATACAGCTTGGCCATCAAGAACTGGCGGTCGGCATTCCGGGGGCTGAGCGTCGTAGCCAACTCGTAGAATTGGCCCGCCATCTCGAGATTTCCTTCTTTCCAAAGCAGGCTTCCGAGACCCTCGTAGGGTCTGGCGTAATCCTTGTCGAACGAAATCGCCTTCTGAAAGCAGGACTTCGCCTCCACATAGGAACCCATGGTCTCATACAGCCATCCCATATCGGTCCAGATGCGGGGAAGAGAGGGCTCCTTCTTCTGAACAGATTCCAGCTCGGCCCTCGCCTCGTCGTACATTTCGGTGTCGATGAACGCACCGGCGCGGGAAAGATGCGTGATTTCTTCCCTCATGGTGTGATAATTTTTTATCGTCGAACTCACTTTATTCAGGAGTTCATCCTGATTGACCGGCTTGAAAACGAAGTTGTCCACATCGAAATCTTTACCGACCGCGAAATCATCCTCTTCCATCCGCCCAATTCCACTCATGAGGATGAAGGGAAGAAATTTGGTGACATCGGACGAGCGGACGCTACGGAGAAAATCCACCCCATCGAAACCCGGGGCGTTCCAGTCGCAAAGAACAAGATCGACCGGCATATCCAGCATGATATCCTTCGCCGCAGCCTCATCGGAGGCCTGGCGGACGACCTTCACCCCCGAATCGCTCAGCATCCTGGAGAGCATGCGCCTGAGCCGGCTCTGTCCGTCCACGATGAGAATTCTCAATCCATTGTCAGCCATCCCCAAGCTCCTTCGGCGGAAACACTTTGCATACACAGTTCATTATATTAGACATAAAGTACAAAATAACCAATACTTTAATTATCCAAATTCACCCATAGGAGTCAATGAGAATCCCCACAAAAAAAAGCCCAAAATGTGACTTGGGTCACACTTTGGAGAAAATGGAAAAATCCAATTAAATATTTGATTTTTATCAACTGATTTGGATAATAAAAATGGCCTGGGGGCGAACAAAATCGCCATTGTTGGCGGAATCCGCCCTCATCCCGGGTATTT
>CAMYJL010000265.1 GCA_947258645.1 uncultured Nitrospinota bacterium | reverse complement strand
GCAGGATCTTTTTCACCTGGGGCGCGGCGGCGGCGGCGCGACGCGCGATCTCCTCGTCCGAGAGCGTGCTCAGGGGGTGCGGGATCACGGCGGGCTCGACCCCCTCCATCCCGAGTGCGGCGCGCTGCACATGGGCCTCGTGAAGGAATACTTCGGTCACGATGACGGCGGTGGGAACACCCATCTGCTCCAGCGAGACTCCGTCGTGCATACAGCACGATGTGCAGGAGCCTCAGTCGCCGATGGCGGTGATGACAACGTCGCTCTCCGCCACGATTCGCCCGATGAGCCCGGGGTCGGCGTTTTTGGAGAAGCTCTCTTTTTTGTAGTAAGTGACCTCGCCGAGCGCCTCTTCCGCCTCCAGGAGCGAGAGGGTCTTCTCGAGCAGCCTTCTGCCGTTCCACTTCGTGTTGTCGAGGACGCCGACGCGAAGCCCCTTGAGAGAAGAGACGCGCGCCGAGATCGGCTTTGCCTCGGCCTCGACGACGCCGCGCGGGTCGTACACCCGCTGGCCTGTTTCGAGCGTGGTGGTCATCGTGAATTCTCCTTTGCTGAAACGTTAGAGCATGCAGGTGCCGTCCACGCAGACGGGGCCCGCCGCCGGTTCTTTTCCGTCGATCCCGCGCAGGACGGGATTGGTCATGTGCCCCCAGCCGGGGATGAAGGCCGAAAAGCGGCCCGCCTCTCCTCCCGCCACGAAGAGATGAATGTTGTCCGGCTCCGGCACGATGGGGATACGCGCGTCGGGCTCGCGCCGGTACCAGCGGGGGAGGTTGCGATTATAAATTTTCCCGTAGCGGTGGCTGAAGGTGATGTCCGCGAAGGTGTTCTTGGTGTTCATCCAGAGAAAGCTGCGCACGTCGTGGCGCGTCCAGCCCTTCGCGGCGATGGTGGCCGCGTGCTCCGGGCCGATGACCACGGCGCACGAGCCGCTGCTGACGGCGTTGTTGTGTGCGATGGTGCTCATGGCCGAGCAGATGCTCTCCAGGATGCCCTCGGGATCGTCCGAGACGTGGTTGGTTACGCTGTGGGGCGGCTCGGAGGCGATGGCGAAGACGGCGCTGTCTTCGGGAGAATAGCCCTTTTCGACGTGGTAGGGCGCCCAGGGGCTGATCTCCTCGTTCTCGGCGATGCAGTAGGTGTACTTTCCGGGATGGCCCAGCGTGCTTTTGTCGAGCTCGCCCGGCCAGCCGCCACCGACGTTCAGGAGGATCATGCGCACCGCACGGCCGATGGTCGCGTTGGCGCGGTTTCCCGATCCGAAGACATTGCACCCGGCGTTCATGCCGATCTCGTTCCGGACGGGGCCGTTCACCACGAGAAGGGGGCAGGCCATGTGGGTCGTGGCCTGGACGCCGTTCAGGTTGAAATGCGAATCGCAGAGCGCCAGCAGCGCCGCACGCACGACCTGGGCGTATTCGGGCCGGCAGCCCGCCATGATGATGTTGACCGCCAGCACCGCGCGCGTCAGGTTGCCCCAGCGCGGGGGGACGCGGCATTCGACATGTTCCGGATTTCCGCCCAGGGCGGCCAATACCCGCTCCATCTTCCCCGGCGTCGGCGGGACGACGGGAAAACCGTCCGAAAACCCCTGCTCATAGTAATGCTCGATCAGATCCACATCCTGATCGACGTATTGCGCTGTCTCATTCGCCATTGCCCGGCCTCCACTCTATCCATTTTTCCCGGGTATCCTTTTTCCCCAACATGCGGCAGAGGCGGCGGAGATCATCCTGATCCGCGCTCGACAGCACGCCCATCTCTTCCTGAATCGCCCTGACGCGCTGGGGAAAGAGAGACTGGATCACCTCCCGGCCCTTGTCGGTCAGGTGGACCGTCACAATGCGGCGGTCCCGCTCCCCGCGCTCGCGGCGGACCAACTCCCGCTTCTCCAGGTTGTCCACCACCATGGTGATGTTCCCGCTTGTCTTGAGAAGCTTTTCGCCCAGCTCGCGCTGGGAGAGGGGCCCGAGATGGTAGAGCGAATCCAGCGCGCTGAACTGGCTCTGGGTCACGGACACACCCGTGAACTGGCTGTTCAGCCGGCCCATGACCGATTCCGCCGCTCGGACCAGATTGATGAGCGTGCTGAGCGCCAGCACCTCGGAATCGCTCCCCTGGTAGTGCGAGCCCACCTGAAAACCCTTCTATGCGTCCGATCGAGGCCGATGACGTCATATCACTTAACATCAATATAAATCACATCAATTTACTTAACATTAAGTATATGCCCGGACCCCTCTCCGTCAAGTGTTTTTCCGACAATCCGCAGATTCCACCAGGAGGAATGGCTTGAGCGCAAGGCAGGGGCAAACCGCTCCCGGCGTGTGGCATGGCCCGGTGCGCCTACGCCGTTCCGCCGAAAGATGGCGGGAAGAGATAGTAGCCTGGAGATGGACATTCGGCCGGCAGCGGGGAGGCTACCGCAGAGAGAGATGGAGAGACCCACAGCGGGCCCGGAAAGCTCAATCGGGGCTGCTCCGGGAAGATTGGGACAATCCCCGGCAGAGGGTTAGACAAAACCATCGGGAGAAGGACGAGCCGCTGCGGGACAGGCAGGGCGCGTGCACGAGCGGCCAAATCGGCAAAGGCGCCGTATCCTCCCCGGCCCGCCCGCCGGAGGAAACGGCCATAGCTACCGGGATATCGGACAGGGTGCAGAGCCGTCAGGCTGGAAGAAACACCGCAGCTTGGCCCGGACTGCGGGGAGAAAATACCGGCCAGGGCGGCTTCCCCGCCCCTCCCTCACAATTCCTCCGACAGCTCATCCCAGGAGACCGACTCTTCCTCTGCCGAAGCCGCCACCTCCGGGGGGGCCAACTCCGAAGCCGCCTCCGGCCTCACGCTCGCCCCGGCGCCCCCGGAACCGGTTCCTCCGGAAGAAGACGCCTCCCCCGCCGATTCCAGAAGCGCCATGTCCTTCGGCCCGATGATATATCCGGCCACCTTCCCCCGGCGCTCGATCTGTATCCGCTCGTTTCCGTAAGTCGCGCTATTCAGTAATTCGGCGAAATTCTTGCGCGCCTCGTCGGCGCTCACCACCTTCGTTCCCAAGACAACCCCCCTGAAGTCACCCTCTCGTGTCCAGATCCTGCAAACGCCGGAGAAGCGAGGTCACAAATTATCCAAATAATACGGTTAGTCTATTGTCGGGTATTCAAATGTAACCACTTGATTCTGACCGTCGGAAAGGCAATTTCCCGACAAATTCGGGATACCGGTCATGACCCGTCAACGGCCGGCACTTTCGCCACCCGCGAGGCCAACCCTTCCCCGGAAACCGCGCCGGAAAAGGGCGCGCGCCCATCGGGCCAATAAGCATCTAAGCATTTAAATTACAAATAGTTAAAATAATACGGTTAGTCTATTCAGGCTTGTTTGAATGTAACGCCTTGATTTTGAGCTTCAGGGAATCGATCATCCAAAAACCCGGCCCAACCGCTCTGGGCCGGCTGGCGGCCATCATTCCCGGCTCCCGAAAAGTCCTCTCCCCTGGAACGCATGCCCTTGGGCGCCAGGCGCCATTCCCCGCCTTCCGGCCTCGGCCAAAGAGCTGGAAAACGCCCTCTATTGACCCCAAAAACATATTACAAACAGTACAAATAATACGGTTAGTCTGTAAACATATATTCGTATGTAACGTATCGAATTAAAAAGAAGATTTTAATTTCAGGTAGTTGCAGAGGTCATTTTTTGGGGAGACGCCGTGCGGGCGTCCAGCTTCAACCTGGCGCGCCTTCCTCCGCCCCCATCCTAGCCCCCCCATCCCGCGCGAACTTCGTTCGGCGGGGACCCCAATGAAGGAGGGAGGGGACCCTTGAACCAATTTCTGTTGGTTAAGTTTTCTTCTCGTTCTCTCACTTCACGTTTTTTGCTCCCCCTCCCAACCTTCCCCCCGCTCCCAAATGACTGCGGGGGGGGAAGGGGGTTTTTCTTTCAAACAGCCGGCTTCTATTTTCTAGGGGAGCCCCGTCGCATCTTCCATATTTGCCCCATCCAGATCGGCCCCGGTCAGGTCAGCCCCCTCGAAACGGGCCTCCCTGAGATTGGCTCCCTTGAAATCGGCTCCCGCGAGGTTCGCTCCGCCCAGGTCCGCCCCGCCCAGATTGGCGACAAAAAAGCTCGCCTTTTCCGCATCGGCCCCTTTCAGATTCGCGCCCTCGAGGTTCGACTGAAAAAAATCGGTCCCTTCCAGATTCGCGCCCTCCAGATTCGCCTCCCGCAGATCGGCCCACTGGACGTTCGCCCCCCGAAGGTCGGCCCCCGCGAGATCGGCCCGGCTCAGGTTCGCCATGAACAGATAGGCCGAACGCAGCCTCGCCCCCCGAAAATTCGCCCGCTCGCCCCGGCTCCCCTCCGATGCCAGCCACCTCGCATGCGCCTCAAGGCGCTTCTCCACCGCCTCGTCCAGACCGGGGCCTCCACTTCCCATCGGAGCCATCGGGAGAGTGGGGACGGGGATTGTAGGGGCGACCGGCCGGTCGCCCCTACCTCCAGACACACGTTCCGGCAGAATTTTGCGCGATGTTCTCAAAAAAAGATTTTTAAATATTTTTCTCATATTCCGCCGGAGTTTCATCGGGAACCGTTGTTCCACCCGTCCCGATACTACCCGCTCAAGCGGGAATCTCACCAGCGGCTGGGCCGAAGATCCTCCTGCTCTCTCGCTTCATCATCGCATCATCCGTTCCGCCACCCTTCCGTATAAGTGTATTAATTTAAAACACTTGACTACTTTCCAGATAAATAGGTATTGTTATCCTAAATACAAAAAAATTCGGTCTCGAATGGCGAGAAGGGGAGATCGCCTCGAAGCATCTGGTGAACTCTAACCGTGGAGAGTGCAATCATGGAGAACAATAAACAGAAATACGGCATAGGCTTCTTATCCGCTTCGGTCATTTCGGCAAAAGTCTGCCCAACGGCGTCGAGAGGTTGAAAGATGCGATCATACCCAAATCCTCCCGTACCGCGCTCCTCTGTTGTGATAATCTAATGTTTCCCGCTGTTTTTTATCTTATGAATAACTGGAGACGAGTACATGCATAATCACGATGGGGCGGATGATTCCACCCAGCGGCGTGACCTGAACCGGGTGCTCCTCATCGGTAATCCGAACGTGGGCAAGAGCGCCCTGTTCGGACTGCT
>CAMYJL010000264.1 GCA_947258645.1 uncultured Nitrospinota bacterium | reverse complement strand
TTCTTGCCGACCTTCCGGATAAACTCCCTGCGAGTCGATACGGAAGCGCATTCAAGCTCTCGCTTATCGAGATGCTGATCCATCTTCGTGTACCTCTTCAATTCCAACCCTCAAAACTGCCCCCTAAAGCCGAGTTGGTTATAGTATTAGCATACCTGAAGTTTTACTTCAATTGCCAAATTACATGAACTCAGAGAATCCAGAAAAGGCGAAAGTAATAATTTATCGCATTAAGTATTACGTATAAATATTTGTATATAAACTTATTGTCGGTTTATCAAAATTTTAAAGGGGTTCGGGTCGAGGGTGCGAATCAAACAAAAAGTGCCTTCCCCTGCGGGACGGTCAGGCGCTTCCGGTCCGGTTTCGGCGGGCGCATCATGGAATTCCGGGAATGCGGTTCCGGAGATTTTTGCTATGATTTACCGGAAAATCAATGAGCGATAGCGTCATTTTTTTATGCGGGGCGAGCGCCCGCAGGAAAGGCCGGGACGGATGTCTGATCAGAAATTGAACTCCATCGGAAAGAGCTACGTGCGAGAAGATGGCGCCGAAATGGTGGCGGGCTTGTCGGAGTTTGTGGAGGATATCAATCGTCCCGGCCTCCTCTACGGCGCGGTGGTTCGGGCGGAACGTCCGCATGCCCGAATCATCAAAGTCGATATCAGCCGCGCCGCGCGCGCCGAGGGCGTCGCCTGTGTCCTGACGCCCGAAGACGTCCCGAACAATGCCTATGGTCCTTCTCTGGCCGATCAGCCCGTCCTGTGTTCGGACAAGATTCGCTACGAAGGCGACCCGGTAGCCGCGCTGTGCGCTGAAAGCTGGGAGGCCGCCGAGGCGGCGGCCCGGCTCGTCCGGGTGGAGTTTGAAGACCTCCCGGCCGTTACCGATCCCGTCGAGGCGCTCGAGACGGGCGCTCCCCTCGTGCACGAGTCCCATCCCACGGGAAATCTCGTGACGGAGGGAAAGGTCATCCGCGGCGATGTCGAGGCGGGATTCGCCGCCGCCGACCTCATCGTCGAGGAGCGCTACCGCACCCAGGCCCAGGAACACGCTTCGATCGAGATGCACATCTGCTTGGCCGAGGCGAAACCGGACGGCACCCTCCTGGTCCACGTCTCCTCGCAGAAACCCTTCGGCATCCGGGCCGACCTCGCGAAAGTTCTCGGCCTGCCCATCTCCCGCGTCCGGGTCATCAGCAGCCAGGCGGGCGGCGCCTTCGGCGGGAAACACGAGATCATGCTGGAGTCGCTCGCCGCCCTGTGCGCGATGAAAACAAGGCGGCCCGTGAAGTTCCGCATGACGCGCGAGGAAGAGTTCCGGGCCTCGACCGTGCGCCATCCCTTCGTGATGGACTACAAGACCGGCGTGACGAAAGAGGGGAAGATCACGGCGGTTCAGATCAATATCCTCCTGGACGGCGGCGCGTATTGCTCGGCCGGGCCGGGCGTCGCCGCCAAGTCCGCCCTCATGGGACCGGGGCCCTACCGCATCGACAACGTGCGGGCGGAATTTGCCCTGACCTATACGAATAACGGCTTCGCCGGCGCCGTCCGGGGATTCGGCGCGACGCAGACGACCTACGCCTGCGAGCGCCATATGGACCTCATCGCCAAGCGGCTCCATATGGACCCGCTCGAGCTCAGGCGGCGCAACGCCATGAAGACCGGCGACCCCTCCCACAGCGGCGATGAGATCACGAGCTGCGGCCTGGACGAAACGATGGACAAAGCCAGCCGGGCCGTGAACTGGGACGCCATCGGCCGGGGAAAGAAGTCGCCCTGCGGAACGAAGCGGCGGGGCCGGGGCATGGCGGCCATGATCTATCCCGTTGCCGGGTTCGGAAAGGCCACGCCGAGCGCCGCCATGGCCCGCGTCAACGAAGACGCCACGCTGACCGTCATCACGGGCATCGTCGACGTCGGCCAGGGCGCGAACGTCATCCTGCGCCAGGTGGCCGCCGAAGAGCTCGGGGTCGATCTCGATCATGTCCACCTCGTGAACGGCGACACGGCCGTCGCGCCCTTCGATCCCGGCTCCACCGGGAGCCGCATCGCCCACCTCGGGGGAAGGGCGGTCAAGGCGGCGGTCGGCAAAGTGAAGATGCAGCTTCTCGAAAAAGCCGCGGGGATGTTCGAGGCGGCAGCGGACGATCTGCGGATCGAAAACGGCGAGGTGTTCGTCGCGGCCGCGCCCGAGCGGAGAAGGCCGCTCGCCGATGTCGCCCGCGCCTGCCACCGCGACTCGGAGCTTGTCCTGAGCGAAGCCGCCACCCGTTCGACGGATATCGGCGTCGACAAGTCGACCTACCAGGGAAAAGGATTCGAGTGCTACGTCTTCGCCACCCAATGCGCCGAGGTCGAGGTGGATGTCGAGACGGGCGAGTACCGCGTGCTCCAGCTCGCGGCGGCCCACGATGTGGGAAAAGCGATCAATCCGATGAACGTCGAGGGGCAGATCGAAGGCGGCTCGAGCATGGGCTACGGCCTCGGAATGATGGAGTCCATCCGGATGAAAAACGGGAAAGTGCAGAACCCCTCGTTCCTGGACTACAACATCCCGACCTCGCTCGACGCCCCGGTCGAGTCGATCCCCATCATCGTCGAGGCGGAAGAACCCAGGGGGGCCTACGGGGTCAAGGGGGTGGCGGAGCCTTCGGTGAATCCCACGGCGCCCGCCATATTAAACGCCATCGAGGACGCCGTCGGGGCGCACGTCACCGATCTCCCGGCGACGCCGGAGGCCGTGTTGCGGGCGATGGCAGCCGCCCATCCATAACGATAAACGGTGTCCATCGACAGACCGATGGATACCGACCCATTTGCCGGAGAGGAAATGAGCCCGGAAGCCGCGCAGACCGAGATGCGCCACCACAGCTCGCACTGGGGCGCCTTCACCGCCGAGGTGCGGGAGGGACGCTTCGTGGATGTGCACCCGTTTGAAAAAGACCCGGACCCATCGCCCATCATGCGATCCATGACGGGCGCCCTTTACGACAAGAGCCGCGTGACCCGGCCGATGGTGCGCGAGGGCTGGCTGAAGGGTGGGCCGGGCGGAAACCGGGAGGCGCGGGGCGGCGAGGCGTTCGTTCCCGTCTCGTGGGAAAAGGCGCTCGACCTGGTCGCCGGGGAAGTCCGGCGCGTGAAGACCGAGTTCGGGAACGAAGCCATCTTCGGCGGCTCCTACGGCTGGTCGAGCGCGGGGCGCTTTCATCACGCGAAGACTTTGCTGCAGCGCTTCCTGAACCTTTGCGGCGGTTATACAGGACAGAAGCACACCTACAGCATCGCCGCCGGCTACTCCATCCTGCCCTTCATCCTCGGCAGCGCATCCGCCTGCATGACCGAGATCACCAGCTGGGACAACATCGCCGATAACACCGAGCTCCTCGTGATGTTCGGCGGGGTGCCGCTCAAGAACATGCAGGTATCCTCGGGCGGGCAGGGGACGCACAACACGGCCTACTGGCTTCGCCGCACGAAAGAGGCCGGGGCCGGGTTCGTCAATATCGGGCCGCTCAGGGACGACGTGGCGGATTTTCTGGATCCGGAGTGGATAGCGCCGCGGCCGAACACCGACACGGCTTTCATGCTGGGCCTCGCCCATACTCTGGTTTCCGAAAATCTCCATGACCGCGCGTTTCTCGATCGCTACTGCACCGGGTATGAAAAGTTCGAGCGCTACCTCACCGGAGAAACGGACGGTCAGCCCAAGGATGCCGACTGGGCGGGGGGCATCACGGCGGTGGCCCCCGAAACCATTCGCAGGCTCGCCCGGCGCATGGCCGCCGCGCGCACCATGATCATGACGAACTGGTCGCTCCAGCGGAGCGATCACGGCGAGCAGCCTTTCTGGATGACCGTGACGCTCGCCGCCATGCTGGGGCAGATCGGCCTTCCGGGCGGCGGCTTCGGCCTCGGCTACGGCAGCATGGGCGGCCGGGGAGAGCCCCGCCATCCGGTTCCGGCGCCCTTTATCCCGTCCGGGAAAAATCCGACCGGGGCCTTCATCCCCGTAGACCGCATCGCCGACATGCTGCTTCACCCGGGCGGGCGCTACGACTTCGAGGGCGAGGAGCGCACCTATCCCGACATCCGGCTTGTCTATTGGTGCGGCGGCAACCCGTTCCACCATCATCAGGACATCAACCGGCTGGTTCGCGCCTGGAAGCGGCCCGAGACCGTCATCGTGCACGACGCATGGTGGACGGCGACGGCCAAGCACGCCGATATCGTTCTCCCGGCCACAACGACGATGGAGCGCAACGACGTCGGCTCGAGCTCGAAGGACCGTTTCATCCTGGCCATGGAAAAGCTCGTCGAGCCCGTCGGTGAGGCGCAAAACGACTTCGACATCCTCACCCGGCTGGCCGATCGGCTCGGCGTCCGGGAGGCGTTCACCGAGGGGCGGAGCGAAATGGAATGGCTGCGCCACATTTACGAAACCGCACGGGAAAAATCGGCGGAAATGCTCGTGGACTATCCCGATTTCGACACGTTCTGGGACCAGGGCCACGTCGAGATTCCCGCGCCGGGAGAATCGTACGTCATGCTGGCGGATTTCCGCCGGGACCACCGAACCCACGCCCTGAACACACCGTCGGGGAAAATCGAAATCTTCTCCCGGACCATCGAAGGCTTCGGGTACGACGATTGCCCGCCCCACCCAGCCTGGCTCGAGCCGGCCGAATGGCTCGGCGGAAAAGAGGCGGAGAAATATCCGCTGCACATGGTGTCGAATCAGCCCCGCACGCGGCTGCACAGCCAGATGGATAACGGAGCATTCAGCCGGGAGAGCAAGGTCAAGGGGCGCGAGCCGGTCTGGATCCATCCGGACGACGCGGCCGCGCGCAGCCTCGCGGACGGCGATGTGGTCCGCCTCTTCAACGACAGGGGCGCGATCCTCGCCGGCGTATTCGTCACCGATCAGGTCCGTCCCGGCGTTGTCCAGCTTTCCACCGGCGCCTGGTACGACCCGCTGGAGCCGGGGCGGCCGGGCACGCTCGACAAGCACGGCAATCCCAACGTGCTCACCATGGACAAAGGCACTTCCAAGCTCGGGCAAGGCCCCTCCGCGCACAGCGCCCTGATCGAGGTCGAGCGATTTGATGGCGAGCTCCCGGCGATCACCGCGTTCGAGCCGCCGCCCATCGTGGACGCGTAGCGGCAATG
>CAMYJL010000263.1 GCA_947258645.1 uncultured Nitrospinota bacterium | reverse complement strand
ACCATCAGACATTCCCTGGCCAAAGGAGATCAATCTCATGAACGCCGAAAAAGCCAGAAAGAACGTCCACCCCAGCGAATGCCCGCATTGCAACGAATTCTCCCGGTTTCAGGGGAATCTCTGCGAGCGGTGCCGCGAATGGCTCCGCAAGGCAGCGGAGATGGTGAAGCCATAAGCCCTCCCCGTTTTTGACCGTCCGCAGCCCAATCGCGAGCACCCTCGCCGCCTTCCGCGGCGAGGGCGTTCAGCGCGGCGATGTGAAGGTGAGCGTCGTGACGGGGTGAGGATCTTCTACCCCGTTTTTTTCGCGGCGCTTCTTCTTTTTTTAAGTTGGGCTTTCCCTATCTCCTCAAAATCCCGGTAGAGCAACGAATAGTCCTCCTCGATCATCCCCCGCGCCACGGCTTTTTCTAAAAACGCGAAGGTTTGCTCGCCGAACGCGGCGGGGGCGCCGGCCTCCCGGGCGAGGCGGACGGCAATGCCGACATCTTTCCAGGGATTGTAGATGCGTGCCTGGGCGTTCCACGAGCCGTTCAGGATGTTGTTCGGGAAGCGGTGGCGGGTGTGGTAGCTGAAGGCGGTCGAGACGTTGAAGACGTCCACCATGTCGGCGACTTTCATGCCCATGCGCTCGCAGGCGCGCGCGCCCTCGCAGGTGGCGAGGAACATGGTGTGAAGGACCATGTTGTGGATGAGCTTCATGGCCTGGCCCGAGCCGAGCTTGCCGAGATGAAAGAGGTTCTCGGTGAAGGGCGCGAGGTATTTTTTCGTGCGGCGGAAGACTTTTTCGTCCCCGCCGATCATGAGGGTGAGCTTCCCGGCCAGGATGCCGCCGGGGCCGCCGCTCATGCCCGCGTCGAGGTAAGGGACCCCCTTCCGCGCGGAGCGGCGGGCGAGCTTGCGCGTCTCGACGGGATCGGAGGTGGTCATGTCGTAGATGACAAGGCTGCGTCCAGCGTTGGCGAGGACCCCGTTTTTTCCCTTCAGGCAATCGGCGATCTCGGCCGAGGAGGGGACGACGAAGAAAATCACGGCGCATTCGCGGGCCATCTCGCCCGGTTCCGCGAGGGTAACGCCCTTTTCCCGCTCGAAGGGGGCGCGACATTCGGGCAGAACGTCCCATGCCATGAGCGGAAAATCCGAATGTTTGATGAAGCGCTGCGCGACCGGATTTCCCATCCGGCCCAGACCGATAACGCCGACCACCCTCTTTTTCGCCATGTACGAACCTCCACGCGATCGTCTGATTTTTCCCTGCAGGTATGCGATAATCCGCCCATCATGACAGAAAAACGCGATCTCAGAACCCTCTTTGCGCCGCGATCCGTCGCCGTCATCGGCGCCTCCTCCAATCTCCGGCGATTCGGAGGCATTCCCATCCGGCTCCTGCTCGAATACGGCTTTGAGGGGCCGGTTTATCCCGTCAACCCGAACCAGGAGGAGATCGGGGGCCTCCCGTGCTATCCCGACGTGGCCTCCCTGCCCGAGACGCCGGAGTTCGCCCTCTTCTGCACCCCGCGGGACCGGACCCCGGAAGCCCTGCGCCAGTGCGCCGAGCGGGGGGTGGGCGCGGCGGTGATCATGACCTCCGGCTTCGCCGAAACCGGGGAAGAAGGCGCCGCCCTTCAGGAAGAGATGGTGGCGATCGCCCGCTCCTCGGGCATGGTCCTTCTCGGGCCGAACTGCATGGGTGTCATCCACGTCCGATCCCGTCTCATGGCGACGTTCACCATCTCCATCCGGGAGGACGACCCGCTCCGGCCTGGATCGGTCGCCATCATCACCCAGAGCGGCGCGCTGGGCGCCTGCATGCTCACCGGCTTTCAGGAGACCGGGACCGGCATCAGCGCCCTCGTCAGCCTCGGCAACGAATCCGACGTCGATTTCGCCGACTGCATCGAATATTTTCTCGACGATCCCGACACCCGGGTCATCTGCGGCTATATGGAATCGGTTCGAGGCGGTGCGCGCCTCCGGGCCGCCGCGGCGCGGGCGCTCGAGGTGGGCAAACCCATCCTCCTGCTCAAGGCCGGCTCGACGGAGGCGGGCGCCCGGGCAGCGATGAGCCATACGGCGGCGCTCACGACCCCGCACAGTGTATTCGAAGCCTTCACCCGCCAGTACGGGGTTCTGACCTGCGAATCGTTCGACGAACTGATCGACACGGCGGAATTCCTCGGCAAGACGAAACCGCTTCTCGGAAACCGGCTGGGTGTTCTGAGCTTCTCGGGCGGGGCGGGCTCCCTCGCCGCCGACCTCGCCTCCAAGAGCGGCTTCACGCTCCCCGCCCTCAACGAAGACACCCAGGGCAAGCTCAAGGAAACGCTCTCCGAATACGCGGCGGTGGGGAATCCGGTCGATCTGGTCTCCCTCATGGTCAGCCGCCCCGAAGACAAGCCGCTTCAAAAAGCCGGGGGCGCGGTCCTTCACGATCCGGCGATCGACGCCGTCTGCCTGATCATGGGCGTATATCACCACGTCGGCGCGCAAGTGGCGGAAAACTTCAGGGAGCTGTTCCGCAAGAGCCCCCTTCCCATCGCCTGTGTCTGGGTGACCGGGCCCCAATCGGAAATCCGCGCACTGCGGCGGGAGGGGGTTCCCGTCTTCGAGGACTACACGCGCGCGATTCTGGCCCTCAAGTCGCTCCTCCGGCTCAGCGACGCCACCGCACGGAGCAGAAAAGAGCGAATCCTCCCCGACGAGGCCCGCCGCGAATCGGCCCGGAAGCTGATCGCAGAAGCCGCGCCCTCCCGGGAGGGAATGCTCCCCATCGAAACCTGCAACGCCCTTCTCGATCTGTATGAAATCCCGCGCGCGGATAACGCCATCGCCGAAACGGCCGAAGCCGCCCTCTCGGCCTGGAAAAATCTCGGCGGCCCGGTCGTCCTGAAGGTCATCTCCGAAAAACTGGTTCACAAGACCGAGGCGGGGGGCGTGGCCGTCGGACTCGACACGGAAGCGGAAATCCGCGAGGCCGCCGGGCGCATGCTGTCCCTCGCCCCGGACGCGCGGGTCCTCGTGCAGAAAATGGTGACGGGGGGCGTGGAGCTCCTCGCCGGAATCTCGCGCGACCCCGCCTTCGGGCCCTGCGTCTCGGCGGGGCTGGGAGGGGTGCTCGTCGAGGTGGTCGAGGACGTGGCCCGGCGCCTGCCCCCCTTCGAGGCGCACGAGGCGGGGGGGATGCTCCAGGGTCTCCGGGCCGCGAAGGTTCTCGAGGGCGTCCGGGGATCCCCGGCGGTGGACGTTCACACGGCGGCGGCGGCCCTGGCACGCATCTCGGAGATGGCGGCGGAACTCGAGGGCGAGATTGCCGAGCTCGACATCAACCCCCTGATCGCCACCCCGGATGAGGCGGTCGCTGTGGATGTCCGCATCCGCATCCTCTAGAATCGCTGTACCAGACCAGCCGAACGGGAAAGGATCGCTTCAGATGACTAGCCGCATCACGCCCGAAGTGGCGGCCCTCGCCGGGAAGAAGCACGGCCCGTTCCGCGTGCGCCTCGAGGCCGGCGCCATCCGGAAATTCGCCGACGCCGTCGGGGATCCGAACCCGGCCTACCGGGGGGAGGACGCCGTCGCGCCACCCACCTTCGCCACGACCTTCCGGCCGGAGGAGGCCTACCCCGACGTTCCGGCCGATTTCGGCGACGTGGGCCTTCACGCCTCGCAGTGCTACGAGTTCGACCGGCCGCTCCGGGCGGGGGACGTGCTGGACGTCTCCTTCACCATCACGGACATCTACGAGAAGAGCGGGCGCAGCGGCGACCTCGTTTTCGTCGAGCGTGAATACGAATTCATCGACGTGAACGCGGGCGAGCGGATCGGGGGCGGGAAATGGGTCTCCCTCCGGCGCTTCAACAAGTGAGGGCGCGGCCGTGAGCTACCGGGCCGGAGACAGGCTCCCCGAGATCGTCAAGGACCCGATCGCGAAGGTCCAGCTCGTCATGTACGCCGGGGCGAGCGGGGATTTCAACCTCATCCACTTCGACGACGAGACCGCGCGCAGCCGGGGCCTCAAGGGCGTCATCGCCCACGGCATGCTCTCGATGGCGTTTCTCGGCCAGCTGACCGATAGCGCCTTCGGGGCCGGTCGGACCCGCCGGCTCGAAGTGAACTTCCGGGGGATGGTGAATCTCGGCGACGTCATCACCCTCCGGGGCGCCGTGGACGAGGTCCGCGAGGAGAGGGGCCGCGCGCTCGCCGTCTGCTCCATCGAGGCGGTGAACCAGGAGGGCGGCGTCGTGACGTCGGGGCAGGCCGAAGCCTGGATGGATTAAACAGGCCGGAATTTTCCGGCTGCCCGGACTTGATTCGGAATCATTTTCATTCAGAGGGGAAAGGAGTTCTCATGCGTCTTGAAGGGAAGTCGGCGGTGGTGACGGGCTGTGCGCAGGGTATCGGAAGGGCGGTCGTCGAGGCGTTCGCCCGCGAGGGCGCGCGCGTGGTGGCGGTCGACCTGAACGACACGGGCGGCGAGGAAACCGTCAAGCTCGTCCACGACGTCGGCGGGGAAGCCGTTTACGTCCACGCAGACGTGAGCAAGATGGCCGAGATCGAATCGGCGCTGGACACCTGCGAGAGCGCGTTCGGCCCCGTGGACATCATGGTGAACAACGCGGGAATCGTCCGCGCCGCCATGCTCCACAAAATGACGGAAGAGCAGTTCGACCAGGTCATCGCCGTCCACCTCAAGGGGACCTGGGCGGGGGTTCAGGCCGCCGCGAAGCGGATGATCCCCCGGAAAAGCGGGCGCATCATCAACGTGACCTCGGGCGCGGGCCTTCGCGGCACCATCGGCCAGATCAACTATTCTTCCGCGAAGATGGGCATCGTCGGCGCGACGAAAAGCGCCTCCCGCGAGCTGGGCCGCTACGGCATCACCGTGAACTGCATCTCGCCCGCCGCGATCACCCCGATGACCGAGACCATCCGGACGGACGAGCGTTTTCAGGCGAAGTATCTGGAGCGGATCTCGCTGGCCCGCTGGGGAACGGCCGAGGAGATGGCGGCGGGATTCGTCTTTCTGGCGTCGGACGAGGCGAGCTACGTGACCGGCATCGTCCTCCGGATCGACGGCGGCATGTCCACCTGATCCGGCTTATTCTCAACCTTCCGGCGGAATCACGAGCACCCGGTCGCCCTTCGTCTCGAGCCGCGTGCCGAAGGGCGCGCAGAGCTTTTCCATGAACCAGACGATATCGCGTCCGTCCCCCCGGCGGGGGGAGAGGAGATCGGGCGCGGAGCCGATGCCGCACCGGCAGGGCAGGATA
>CAMYJL010000262.1 GCA_947258645.1 uncultured Nitrospinota bacterium | reverse complement strand
CGGGGCATGCCCATCGTACCGAGCCGGTGAAGGGCGTTCGAAAAGACGATCATCCCGCCAAACCAGAGCCAGGCCTGCGCGAGGGCCAGCCCTTTGCTCCAGAGCCGCCGTCCGCTGATCATGGGGACCAGCCAGTAGGTGATCCCCATGAAAGAGAGCGTGACCGCCGCGCCCACCGTGAGGTGGAAGTGTCCCACGATCCAGGCGGTGTTGTGGACGATGAGGTTCATCGAGACCGAGGCGTTGATGAGGCCGCCGATACCGCCGAAGACGAAGATAAGCATGGCGAGCACCTGCGCTGCCAGCGAGGGATTTCCCCAGGGCAGCTTGAAGAACCAGGCGAAGTATCCTTTTCCGCCGCGCGCCCGGGCGCCGCTCTCAAGCGAGGCCACGACGTTGAAGAACGTCAGCAAGCTCGGGAAGAAAACGCCGAAGGTGAGAAATGCGTGGAAGAATTTCCAGCCCTCGCTGATGCCGGGGTCGGTGAACTGGTGATGAAAGCCCACCGGCGTCGAGAGAAGAAGGAACAGGAGGAACGAAGCCCGCGCCATCGGATCGCTGAAGAGACGCCCTTCGGCCTGTTTGGGCACAATCGTGTACCACGAGACGTAGGCGGGCAGGAGCCAGAAGTAAACGATGGGGTGGCCGGTGAACCAGAATAGGGTGCGCGCCATGAGGGGGTTCGTCCCCGAGACCAGCCCCAGCGACCAGGGAATCATCATGAAGAGCATTTCGGACGCGATGCCGAGCGAGGCGATCGTCCACATGACGAACGTGACCAGCGACATGAAAGCGGGGAGCGGGGTGCGCTGGCCGGGGTTCCTGCGCTTCCACGCGGCCACGCTCAGCGCCAGATTGACGGCGACCAGCCAGGTGGCGAAGACGACCAGCGTGAGGCCGACGTAGAAGGCCCAATGGGCCCGCATCGGCGGGTAGAACGTGAAGAGCACCGTCGCCGCGTTGAGGACGAGCGGGATCGCCGCCAGGACGAGCCCGCCGGTCATCAGCCAGAAGACCGGCCAGCCGAGGGCGCGGACCGCCAGCGGAGCGCCGAGCGAGCGTGCGGTGATGAACTGAAGGAAGCCGCAGATGAAAAATGTCGTCCAGACGAGGACGTTCAGCACCCCGTGGAGGCTCAGGCCGTGATAGTAGGAACGAATCACCGGCTGGAGAGCGGGGTAGAAATCGTAGCCGCTGTAGTTAAGCGCCTGGAAGAGCCCCGTCACCACGCCGCCCAGAAGGGCAATGAGCGCCACGATCAGGTAGGCCCCCGTCAGACGGTTGTCGGAGGTCAACTCGCTTCCCGTTCCGGCCGCCATTCGCTTCTCCCGTTTCTGCAGCGGACTATTCGACGATGACCTTTCCCCACATCGTGTGATGAGCCGCGCCGCAGTATTCATGACAGATGAAGGGGTACTCTCCGGGCTTGTCGAAGCGGGTTTTGACCCGCGTCACCTGGCCCGGCAGGAGCATCGCGTTCACGTTCGCCCCCTTGATGTAGAGACCGTGGACCACATCCTTGCTCGTGGCGATGAATTCGACGGTGGAGCCGGCGGGCACCTTGATCTGGTTGGGGACGTAGAACCATATCCCGGCCATCATGTTCACCTGGTATTGCTTCTCCCCGACCTTGTGAACCCCCAGCTTGTCAAACGGCGCCGTCGTCGTCAGCTTCGCGGGATCGATGAGACCCGCATCGTCCGGCAGATGAATTCCGTGCCCGAAGGCGGTGTAGAGAAGGAGCCCCAGCATCACGACCGGCAGGACGATGCTCGGCAGCATCCACATCAGTTCGTATTTATAGACGGAGCCGCTTCCTTTCATGGTTCCTCACCCTGTCCAGAGCTTCAGATAAGCGTTCGCCCACAGCAGGGCCAGCAACACGAGGAAGACAGCCATGAAGGCCAGCGCGCCCTTGGGTTTGGGATGATCCCCGTTGCTCACGGATCTCTCCATCTGGCTGGGAGGTGGGTGTATTTGGGCGGGAGAGCCTGAATGAAAATACTATAAAAGATCGTTCAGCGGGAATCCAGCCTTATCCTCATCCCGTCAGCAGCTTTCTGATCTCGGGCGCAATTTCTCTCGCCCGCTCGCGGAGCTGATCTTCGGTGAGGCTGCCCACCGGGTGGGGGATGTAGGCGACGGGATAGTTCGCCATGCCGCGCACCTTGGCGACGGTCTCGACCGTCGGGCGGAAGGGTTCGGTGCAGATGACCGCCGCGAGCCCGCCCGCCTGAAGGAAGTCCGCGATGCGCTCTTCCGTTGGCGGGACGACGGGCAGGCCGTCCGTCCATCCCCGGCGGTGATATTCCTCGATGGCGCTGTAGAGATCGTCTGCCCATTCAGTGGGCCGCATGGAATCTCCTGCGGGTTAGAGGGGCTTTCCGATCAGGTGAAACGCCTTGAGGGTTTCTCCTCCCGCGCCGCGAAGGGCTGCGCTCTCGCCGGGGGCCAGATAGAGCCCGGCGCCTGGGCCGACGTCGTAATCTTTCCCCTCGAGGGTCACGACGCCGCTGCCCGCCATCATGTAGATCAGCTGGTGCGAGCCGGCGAGCGGAGGCGCCTCGAACCGTTCCCCCTCGCCGAGCCAGCGGAGGGAGGCGCTCATCTGCTCCGCGCCGCAGATTCCTTTGCTCACGACCTCGGCCATCTCGCCCTGACCGCCGTCCAGGGTCTTCCGTTCGCAGGCGCCCGTATCGATAAAGGTAATCATGATTCGCCTCCCTTAGCTCTGAACCCAGATCTTGCCGTCCACCTTCTCCCAGCGCAGGTCGTCGTCCGTTCCCTCGAGAATGGTGGTCTTGAACAGGTTCGGCACCTGGCACTCGAAGTGGGTCGAATCCTCGGTAGCGCGGAGACGGTGTTTTTCCTCTGCGGGGATGAACACGAGCGTGCCCGGAGAGATGGGCGTGGTTCCTTCCTCGGTCTCGACGGTGCCCGCCCCCTCCAGGAAGAAGTAGAAGTGCTCGCAGTTCTCGTGGAAGTGATAGGGCGAGGCGGCGCCTTTTTTGTACCGGATGATGCCGGCCAGCATGGCGTCGGTATCGGTCAGCTCGGGGCTGGTGAAGAAGATGCGCTCCCGGCCCGGCGTGACCGACACCAGCTTCGGAAGCTCGTCCTGATGGAATAGATAGGCCATGAGTGATTCCTCCTAAATCGAGCGGCCGAAAACCTTGGCGATGGGCGCGAACTCGGCCATGAGATTCCGGAAGGTTTCCGGCTTGAGAGATTGCGCCCCGTCGGAAAAAGCCGAAGCGGGGTCCGGGTGCACTTCGATCATGAGCCCGTCCGCCCCCGCAGCGATGGCGGCCTTCGAGAGCGGGGCCACGAGCCGCCATAACCCGGAGGCATGGCTCGGGTCCACCATCACGGGAAGGTGGGTCTGCTCCTTGAGGACGGGGACGGCGCTGATGTCGAGGGTGTTGCGCGTCGCCGTCTCGAAGGTGCGGATGCCCCGTTCGCAGAGAATGACGTCGGGGTTCCCCTGGCTGAGGATGTATTCGGCCGACATGAGAAATTCCTCGATGGTGGTCGACATCCCGCGCTTGAGGAAGACGGGTTTTTTCGTCTGGCCCACCGCCTTGAGGAGGGAGAAGTTCTGCACGTTGCGGGCGCCGATCTGGAGGATGTCGGCGTATTTGCAGATGAGATCGAGGTCCCGGGTGTCCATGACCTCGGTCTGGATGGGAAGGCCGGTTTTTTCGCGGGCCTCGGCGAGAAGCTTGAGTCCTTCCTCGGCCATGCCCTGGAAGCTGTAGGGTGAGGTGCGCGGCTTGTAGGCCCCGCCGCGGAGGACATGGCCGCCGCCCGCCTTGACCGCCTCGGCCGAGGCGAGAATCTGCTCGCGGCTTTCGACCGAGCAGGGTCCGGCGACGATGGCCAGGCGCTCTCCGCCGAAGCGGACGCCGTTCACGGCAACGATAGAAGGCTCGGGCCGCCCCTCCCGGCTGGCCAGCTTGAACGGTTTGAGGATGCGAACCACGTTCTCGACGCCGGGGAGGGTGATGAGGGGCTCGAGCATGTGCTTGTCCCGCTCATCTCCCACGGCCCCGATCACCGTCCGCTCCGTCCCCTGGGAGAGATGGATTTCGTAGCCGAGTTCTTTGATCCGGGAGGTGACCTCCTGTATTTCTTTTTCGGTGGCGCTGGATTTCATGACGATGATCATTTCACACCTCTTTCAAAGCTCATGCACCGTGCGCAGCGAGGTATTCCCTCATCTCGATGGTCTTGCCTAATTTCATGCTTTCAATGGCGGCGAAGACGATGGCGAGCGTTTCCACGCCCATCCGTCCGTTCGCCGGTGAGGAGCCGTTGCCGCGCACCATTTCGGCGAATTCACTGACTTCTTCCACGATGATATTGCCCCGGGATAAATTGACGGTTTCCGGCGTGGGGTTATCCCGCCAGCGGATTTCCAGATCGGTATATTCGTCGGCGTCGAGCAGCTTGGCCAGGTACTCGGCGACATCTCCTTGCAGGAGGCGAAGATTCATCAGGGCGCTGGCCTTCGTGCCGAGGAGGTTGACATGAAACCGGCGGGGGCAGTGGTAGTAGCAGCCGAGATACGTCAGCGCGCCGGATTCGTGCTCCAGGATGGCGCCCGTGAGATCGGGTACCTCGGCCGTGATCAGGCGGCGCGTGCCGATGGCTTTGACCCGCACCACCGGGCCCATCAGGATGAGCGCGTTGCAGACATGGTGGATTCCGAGCTGCATGATGGGGCCTCCCGGCACGTTGGCTTCGTAGTAGTGCCAGTTGTCGGGGGTGAGGCGAAGCCCCAAATCGTGCGACCAGTTCAACTCACACATGACCGGTTGGCCGAGCTTTCCTTCGTCGAGCATGCGCTTCATGTGCCGGATCCCCGCCAGGCAGCGCGTTTCGTAACCCATCAGCATGACCAGGCCGGCGGCCTCGCACTTCCGGACAATCTCGAAACCCTCTTCAATCGTCGGCGAGATGGGTTTTTCCATGAAGAGGTGTTTCCCCGCCTCGATAGCGGCGAAGGCCTGGTCTCCGTGGGCCTGGGTGGATGAGAGAATCGCGACGGCTTCGACGCCGGGGTGGGCCAGGAGGACTTCGTAGCTGTCTACCTCATCGCAGCCGTGGCGGCGGGCAAAATCGGCCCTTTTTTCGGGTGTTCGGGTGTAGCAGGCGGCCAGTTCGATTCCCGGCGCCTGCTTGATTCCGTTGGCGACGACCTCCGCCCATTTTCCCAGTCCGACCATTCCGACGCCAATCGTGTGTTCCGGCATAGAAATCCCTTACGGTGAGAGGTAGAATATGCTT
>CAMYJL010000261.1 GCA_947258645.1 uncultured Nitrospinota bacterium | reverse complement strand
CTCGGGTGTCGTGCCGGAAGAAGATCCGATCTTCCTCCGGCATGGCCTGGAAAAAAGCGAACAGTTTGTCAAAATCCCCCTGAGCCAGCGGACGGATTGCGGCCGTCCGGCCGTCTTTGAGCATTATTGTCTTTGGATAATCCCGCTTCATTCGGCAGCCCTCCATATGAAGGCGGATGAATAATTCAAGGTCAGTTGTTTTATTAGGAAAACCATCGCGCAATCCCTGACTGCGCGGCCGGTGAGAACGGCCGCTGGGCCGAGGCATGCCCCTGCCATGCACGGTGGGGCGCTCATCCCGGCGTCCCCCCCTGAGTTCATAGAATATTTATAAAATATATACTCATGATAGAATCAGGACCACATTATCTTGAAAGTTGGGAATTTGCTCGGGACTTTTGTGAAATGGTTCAAAAGAAAGGATTTCTGCTCTTTGTTCCGCATAAATAGCAACGCCGGGGGCGTTTTCGCCCCCCGCGTCGCGATGTAATGAATTGATAAACGGAATATTCGAGGGAAAAAGAAGTGGCGGGGCTGACGGGGATCGAACCCGCGATCTCCGGCTTGACAGGCCGGCGCGATAACCAGCTTCGCTACAGCCCCCGCGCAATATTTGATTGTCCGGCCTCAAACCGCCATTCAGCAGATGAGGCGTGTCAGTTTATATGCCCTCATATCAATCAAGTCAACGGAATCGCTTTGAATGGGCCGAACTCGCGGAAAAACATCCCATCTAGCTGATTTCCGGCCCGTTTTGTCCGGCATACAGCGAGTCGATGCGCCCGCCGTTCGCCAGGTGGACAACCCCCCGTTCCGTGATCAGCGCATCCACCAGCCGGGCGGGCGTGACGTCAAACGCCGGGTTGAACACCGTGACTTCCTCCGGGGCCGTCCGGCATTCGCCAAAGGAGCGTACCTCCTCCGGCGGCCGCTCTTCGATCGGAATCTCACTCCCGCTGGGCGTGTCGAGATCAACCGTGCTCATCGGCGCCGCGACAAAAAACGGAATGCCGTGTTCCCGGGCGAGGATCGCCAGCCCGTAGGTGCCGATCTTGTTGGCCACATCGCCGTTCGCGGCCACCCGGTCCGCACCGACAACCACCGCGCTGATCCGGCCGAGCCGCATGCAATAGGCCGCCATGTTGTCGGTGATCAGGATGACCGGAATACCGTCGCGGCTTAATTCCCAGGTCGTCAGCCGCGCGCCCTGCAAAACGGGCCGGGTCTCATCCACATAGACCCGGCTCACTCTTCCGCTCCGGAACCCGCTCCGGATCACGCCTGTCGCCGTACCGTAACCGGCCGTCGCCAGGGCCCCCGCGTTGCAGTGCGTGAGAACGGCCGCATCGTTGGGCAGGAGGGCCGCCCCCAGCTCCCCGATTTTATGGCAACTGGCGATGTCCTCGCGATGTATCGCATCGGCCAGATCGAGCATTTCCTTCGCCAGGTTCACCCCCGTCAGGCCGGACTCCCGAATCACCTTGCGCATCCGCTCGATCGCCCAAAAGAGATTCACCGCCGTGGGACGGGTCCCCGCAAGCAGCTTGGCGGCCGATTCCATGGCCGCCACATGCTGAGCGGGAGCGCGGCTCATGTTGCGCGCCGCGGCGATGGCCATTCCATAGGCGGCGGCCACGCCAATCGCGGGCGCGCCGCGAACGACCAGGGAGCGGATGGCATCGGCCACTTCCTCTTCGGTCCGGCACTCGACGTAGCATTCCTCGCCGGGAAGGCGCCGCTGATCGATCAGCCGGAGAATTCCGTAGCGGTATTCCAGGGTGTGAAAACTGCCTTCGCTCTCCAAAGTCATCTCCAGATACGGATAGAGACAGAAAAACAGAAAATCAAAGCGGGCGGAGAATCAGGAAACTTCCGGATCTGTTTGGGAGGCCAGCAAACTTTCCAGGGCGGAATAATCGCCGCCTCGGACCTTGATTCGTTTCCGCCTGGAACCAGTCCCCGAAACAATCTCCAGCGCGCTCTTGGGAACCCCGAGGACCTTCGCCAAAAGCGCCACGCACTGTTTGTTGGCTGCGCCGTCCACGGGAGGGGCCGTCAGACGAACCCGAAGCGCGCCTTCACGCTCCCCATCGACGGCGGCCCTGGAGGAGCGGGGCTGAACGGCGACCTCGAAGCTCACGCCATCCGCCTCGCGGCGGAGAGGAATCATGCCTCATCGCCTTCCGCTCTTTTATTGATGGAAACGATATTATCGATGTCCACGTTCGACAGATGGGGAAGATCGACTCCCAGCCGATCCGCCTCGCTCTCGAGCGCATGGTGTTGAGAGCGGAGGAACTCCACGAATTCCTCCAAGGCCCTTTGGCGCGCAATTTCCAGCGACTCGACATCTTCCCGCACCTTGCGGACGCTCCACTCGGCTTCCTCCCGTATCCGGTTCGCCTCTTCTTCCGCCTGCCGAATCCTCGCCTTGGCCTCCGATTGCGCCGCCTTGAGCAGGGAATCGGTCCGCTCCTTCATCTCCCCGCGCAGATCGTTTATCGCCTGAAGGCTGTGCTCCAGGAGGGCTTCGCGCTCCTCCACCTTTTTCACGTTGGATTCCAGTTCGGCGATTCGATCCATCAGTTCTTCGTTCCTGCGGGTCATGCCGTCCACCGCGTCCCCGACTTGCTGAAGGAAAGCGTTCACATCCAGCTTGCTGTACCCCCGCCATTTCTGGGGGAACTCCTGACTCTGAATCTCCGTGCCGGTCAGCTTCATGGCTTCATATCCCCAATCACGCGGCTTCAACGCATCCTGAGCGCAATGTCAAAAAGACTTCGCACGAGAAAATTCTGCAGGAAAAAAATAGCGAGTATGACAATGATCGCGCTGAAATCCAGCCCGCCGAAATTCGGCATCCGGTAGCGGACCGGGGCCAGAACCGGCTCGGTCAGCCGGTAAAGTATCTGGACAACCGGATTTCCCGGATCGGGACTGACCCAGGAAATCAGCACGCGGATGATAATGATCCACACATATATCGTGAGGAGGTAGTCGATAAGCGTCGCACCGGCATAAAGAAAATTGGAAAATACAAACAAGGTTGTTCCCTCTCAGGCGAAGTCCCCTACCCTTTTCCCAGATCGGCGCTCCGCTTCGCGGCGGCATAGACCGCATCCATCACCGCGCCGCGCAGCCCTTTTTTCTCCAACGTGTGCAGGCCGGCGATGGTCGTGCCCCCCGGGGAAGTCACCATGTCCTTGAGCCGCCCGGGGTGCTCGTTCAGCTCCAGCACCATCTGCGCGGAGCCCTTGACGGTCTGGGCCGCGAGGAGCAGGGCCGTTTCTCTCGGCAACCCGGTCCGGACGCCGCCGTCCGCCAGCGCCTCGATGAACTGGAACACATAAGCGGGCCCGCTTCCCGAAAGCCCCGTCACGGCGTCCATGAGCGGCTCGGCCACCACCACCGCGCGGCCGACCGACTCCAGCATGGCCGTCGCGGCGGAGAGATCTTCCGCCGTCGCCGCGCCGCCCGCGCAAACCGCCGCCGCGCCCTCACCGATGAGGGCTGGCGTGTTCGGCATGACGCGGATGATCCGCGTTGATTCTCCAAAAGCGGTAGTGTAGCGGTTCGTCGGAATGCCGGCCACGATCGAGATCAAAAGATGGTCCGGCGACACCTCGCCGGTGAGCTGGTTCAATACATCCCCCAGAATCTGGGGTTTGACGGCGAAAAGGATGGTCTGGGCTCCCCGGGCGGCCTCCGGCCCGGCGGGTACGGTCTCAAAGCTGTGGGTTTTTTTCAGATATTTGCGGCGGGCCTCCACCGGCTCGGCGATGACGATATCCTCTCGGGCGGCAAACCCGGCGCCGACCATGCCCGCGGCGAGCGCCTCGCCCATATTACCGCCGCCTATGACGGCAATTCGCCCCGCCATCTTCGTAACTCCCTGAAATATCAGTTCCCTTAAGAAATCCGGATAAACATGGGGAGCCTACTGGAATCGGCGGGACAAAACAATTCCTTTGTCACGCGGGCTCATTCCGGCCCCTGAAGCCACCTTATTTTCCCCGGAAGCGACCATATTCTCTGAAGCCACCTTGTTTTCCGACGCGACCTCGCGGCGCCATTTTGTCCCCTGTATCCGCCTGTTGATGCTTTTAAAACCCGCCTGAACCGTAATTTTCCGGCCCGGGACCCTCAATTCATTCCGGCGAACGGGGCTAACCCCGGGGGCCGAAAATCGCCGTTCCAATCCGCACGTGCGTGGCCCCTTCCTCAATCGCCACCTCAAAATCGCCGGACATTCCCATCGAAAGCGCCTGTACAGTCAAATGCCCCGCCTCGAACACCTCATTCCGGAGCTCCCGCAACGCTCGAAAATGAGACCGGCTCTCCTCGGCGCTCCTCCCGAGGGGAGGGATGCACATCAGCCCGATGGCGCGGAGAGGCGCCATTCGGCCAATCTCTTCCAACAGCGCCGGGACTTCCCCCCGCGAGGCACCCCCCTTCTGGGGCTCATCCCCGGTATTCACCTGTATGAACACTTCCATCGGCCCCGCGCCAGCGCTTTCGACCCGCCGGGCAAGCTCCCGCGCCAGCGCCAGCGAATCGACCGACTCGACGACATCGAACAGACCAGGAACCATTCGCGCCTTGTTTCGCTGGAGCGACCCGATAAGATGCCACTTTGCGAGAGCGGACAGCTCGGGGCCAATCTCCTCGCGCTTGTCTCGGGCTTCCTGCACCCGATTCTCGCCGAGAATCGGGACGCCCGCCTCGATGGCCTCGGCGACGATATCGGCAGGCTGCGTCTTGCTGACAGCCACCACGCAGATCTCGCCCGGAGAGCGACCGGCCTTCGCCGCTGCGCACTCGACACGCTCGAGAACCTGTTCGTACCGCTCCCGGCTAAAACCCATGAAAAAACCTCGCCCGGCGGCAGGGACTAGAAAATCCCGATGACGGACAGGAGTCTGCCCGTGGGAGATCCATCGCGTCTGTAGGAGAAAAACCGCGCTGACTCGGAGAAAGTACAAAATGAGGCAAGGCTAATCTGTCCTTCGGGAACCCCTGCCACCATCAACTGACGCCGAACGGCATCCGGAAGATTCAGCAGCCACTGATCTCCGCCAAGCGGATCGCAAAACTCCCGCCAGTCCGGATACCTCGATCGAAACGGCACGATGCACTCATCGACGACCTCGTAGCAGTTTCCCGAGATGCCGGGTCCGAGGGCAGCAATCATATCTGCGGGGTCGGTCTCGTAGCGCTCTGTCATCCGCTCGACGGTACGCAATCCGCCGTCCGAATGGTAAGAAGAACCTCCGGCTCGTTTGTCATGATGCCGTCGGCTTTTATCTGGCCCTCATCCGGAAGAGCCGCCGCCTCGACAATTTCGGCTCCATGCACCTGGTTCACCTCGGCCACCTTCGTGGGAGAAAGCCTCGTCGCCTCGAAAAAACGCCTCCGGTTTTCCTGAACGCAATCAGGGTCTTCTCCCTCCGCGTCTCCCAGGTTCAGGAATCGGAACGGCCCCTCACTCACACCCCCTCGCCTCGTGCTGAAGGCGTGGCGCACAAAACCGCATTGCTCAAGAAGGGAAGAGGTCAGAAACTCCACACCATCTTTTTCGCGAATCTCCAGCTCCGGCATCACGTATTTTCCCCATCTCCTGACACCGCGCGGGCGGGGCGGCCATCAAAGGTCCGGTCATTATAAGAGCGGCCATCCGCCGCCTCAAGGAATTCCGCGCCAGCCCACGAGCGGCTCCCGGCCGATTTTCTGCTAGACTGGGAACCACGGCCCTCTTATCCAACACGCGATCATGCGCCCCCCGGACAGGCGCGGCTTCGGCAAGGCGATCCGAGGAGGTATTTTTTATGAACCCACCCGTCGAAATCGGCCTGATCCTCGCGCTCACCACACAGGGGCTGGCCGTCCGCTCCTACGAGTCGATGCGCTCTTTTGCCCGGGAAGCCGAGCAGCTGGGCTTCCATTCGCTCTGGCTGTGCGACCACTTTTTCACCCTACCACCCGCGAACAAAAGACAGGAACACATTCGGGAGATTCCCTCGCGGAAGGACGCGGAGGGAGGATCGGACGCCCCACCGACGCAGCCACTTCTCGAGGTGTGGACCACGCTTTCCGCTCTTGCCGGGGAGACCGAGCGCATCCGGCTGGGGCAGAGCGTGCTCGCCGTGGGCTACCGGAACCCAGCACTCCTGGCGAAGATGGCCGCCACTCTCGACGTCATCACCGGGGGCCGCGTTGAGATGGGGATCGGGGCGGGCTGGATCGAGGCGGAGTACCGGGCCTACGGGATGGAATTTCCCAGGGCTTCGGCCCGGATCGAACAGATGGAGGAAGCGGTTCAGATCATGAAGCGCATGTGGACCGATCCCGAACCCACCTTCGCGGGCAGGCATTATCGGATCGAGCGGGCCTACTGCGACCCGCCGCCCGTCCAGAAGCCGCATCCGCCGATCTGGATCGGGGGCGAGGGACCCAAGGTGCTGGGCGTCGCGGCCCGCCACGCGGAGGGCTTCAACGCCCGCTACTGGCCGCCCGAGCGGTTCGCCGAGCGTTCGGCGGAGCTCGCCGCCGCCTGCTGCGAGGCCGGGCGCGACCCGTCGGCCCTTCGCGCCTCGGTGATGCTCCTGCTCATCCCGGAGCGGGATCCGGCCGCAGCCGAGACCGAACGGCGGAACTTTCCCACGACCCCCGACTCGGGTGTCGTCGCGGGTGAACCCGCCTACTGCATCGAGCGGCTCAGAGCCTATACCGACGCTGGCATACGCCGCATCCTGGTCAGTATTCCCAATCTCGAGAACAACCCCGGGCGTCTCCACCTCGCGGGCGAAGAGATTCTTCCCGCCCTTCAAGTTTAGGGAACGGGGAGTTAGGCGGAGGTTTCCTCCAGGCTTGGGAA
Organism: uncultured Nitrospinota bacterium; assembly: GCA_947258645.1. Lineage (GTDB taxonomy): Bacteria > UBA8248 > UBA8248 > UBA8248 > UBA8248 > CAMYJL01. The sequence goes on along the minus strand of CAMYJL010000261.1, from coordinate 5,572 downwards.
ACCTGCTCCACACGCTCTTATAATAAAATCGGTTCAAGCCTAAAGGGAGAGAACTAGATGGAAAGGGATTTAAATGAATACCTCCAGCCGGGCATATACGCGGACTCCGACTCTCCTCTTGTCGTGGAAAAGGCCAAGGAGCTCACGAAAAATTGCGCGAGCGACGCCGAGAAGGCAATTCATATCCATGCATATGTAAGAGATTTGCATTTCGACATCGGCGGAGGCTTTCAGATGCTCCTCGAAGAACGGGGAAGGGCCTCCGACCTCATCCGGGAGGGCAGGGGTTTTTGCATGCACAAGGCAGCGGCCTTCGCCGCTCTGTGCCGGGCGGCGGGGATTCCGGCCCGGATTGGTTTTGAGATTGTCGAGTGCCCCGACAAACCCTTCCTCTCGGAGAAAATGCGCAAATTGTACGGCGCACGCCCCCAGCCATGGCACTCGGCCGGAGAGGTCTACCTGAACGGGAGGTGGATTGTCGCCGACTGCACCGTGGACCGCGAACAGGGAGAGCGGTGCGGGAGACGGGTGCCCGACTTCGACGGCGTCCACGACCTCCCGACGGTGGAAGGTCCGGTTCTGAAAAGAAGGGGAAGCGCACCGGACATGCCCGAGGCCGTCGTCGAGCGGCACAAGCGGGCGGCCGCCACGTTTTTCCGGTGCATGGAGTCGGGAGAAGAACTTACCGAACTGCCTGACGAAATCATTCAAGGAAAAACCGAGGATGTAGAACTCAATCCTCCGGGAGAATAGGCATGGGGAGGACGCTGCAAAACGCGCGTCTCCGACAGACAGGGATCAGAGAGGGGGCGCCAGGGGAGCATCAGCCCCCCTGGCGACATCGGGGGGGAAAATTGCACCGCTCCTTGAGGGAGGACCCCCCAAAAGCGGCGCGTGGAGGGTATCAGTCGGCCTGTTTCCTCAAAAAAGTAGGAACATCAAGTTCCTCATCTTCAAGTTGATAGCTCAGCGCGGCATCCTTCCTCACGCTCTTGGCGCGGACATAGGCGGGCACCGAAAGTTTTCGCCCTTCGGTCCCTGTGGATTCCACCTCCAGGGACGGCACCTCGCGAACCGCTTCTCCCCTGCCGAATCCGGTTGCGATCACCGTGACGCGAACCTGCTCTCCCATCGCCGGGTCGATCACAGAACCAAAGATAATGTTGGCATCCTCATGCGCTACCTCGTGAATGAGCGAACAGGCCTCGTTCACTTCATACAGCGATAAATCGTCGCCACCCGAGATGTTGATCAAAACGCCGCGCGCGCCCTGGATCGAACCCTCTTCAAGCAGCGGACTGCACATCGCGTTCTGCGCGGCGATGACCGCCCGGTTCTCGCCCGCGCCGAGACCGCTGCCCATGAGGGCCAGGCCTCCCATATCGCGCATGATGGTGCGCACATCCGCGAAGTCGAGGTTGATCAGGCCCGCCGCTGATTAGGAATCGTGATCAGCGTGTTGACCGACTCGCGAAGCTCGGCGATTCCATCCTCCGCCTGTGCCCTGCGACGCGGCCCCTCAAATTCGAAAGGTCTCGTCACGACGCCCACCGTGAGGATTCCGGTGTCCTTCGCGAGCCGTGCGATGACGGGCGCCGCTCCCGTTCCGGTGCCGCCGCCCATGCCCGCCGTCACGAACACCATGTCGATCCCTTCCAACTGGGCGCCGAGACGCTCGGTGTCCTCGAGCGCCGACTTCCGCCCGACCTCGGGATTTCCGCCCGCGCCCAGCCCGCTTGTCAGTTCCAGGCCGAGCTGAATCTTCTCCGGAGCCAATGATTTCTCGAGCGCCTGCGAATCCGTATTTGCGGCGACGAAATCCACATCCTCCATACCCGCGGCGATCATCGTATTCACCGCGTTTCCGCCACCGCCTCCGACTCCAATGACGCACAGTTTGGCCCGGCATTCCCGGTGCTGATCCAGTTCAAACAACATATCGCTCATTCTTCCCTCCCTTTCTTTCCGGCCCCCTGTCTTCCGGCCATACGGTTACTTGAAGAAACTCGAAAAAATGGTCCGAATTTTGTCCTTCGCACTTCGGATAGATGCGTTCTTCCCACTTGAAACGAGCCAGCCATTGCGGCTTTGACCCGTGACCTGCATTCCATACATGACCAGCCCCACTCCCGTGGAATACATGGGACCGTTCACCATATCGACAAGACCGCCGATTCCTTCCGGAACACCGTGCCGGACCGGAAGCTGCAACACCCGCTCGGCCAGTTCGACGGTTCCGTCCATGATGCTCGACCCGCCCGTCAGCACGACACCTGCCGGAAGCAGGTCCTCATATCCGCTCTTTTGAATCTCCCTCCGGATGAGCATGAGGATCTCCTCCATGCGCGGCTCGATGATCTCGGACAACATTTCCCGGCTAAGAACCCGCGGCGGTCTTCCTCCCACGCTGGGAACCTCGATTTCCTCTTCGTGGTCGAGCAGTCCGCTCAGTGCGCAGCCGAACTCTTTCTTGATCCGCTCCGCCTGATGGTCGGGCGTGCGGAGGCCGATCGCGATGTCTCGGGTGATGTGGTTTCCGCCGATGGGAATGACCGCCGAATACCGGAGCGACCCATTGCAGATGACAGCGATGTCGGACGTGCCGCTCCCAATGTCCACCACGGCAACGCCCAGGTCGCGCTCATCCTCGGTGAGCGCGGCGATGGAGGAGGCCAGCGGCTGCAGGACGAGCTTGTCCACCGTGAGCCCGGCCCGTTCCACGCTTCGGACGATGTTCTGAATCGCGGGAACAGCACCGGTCACGACATGGACCTTGCACTCCAGACGCACACCCGCCATCCCGATCGGTTCCATGATTCCCTCCTGATCGTCGACGAAGTATTCCTGCGGAAGAACGTGAAGGATGTCGTGGTCCGCGGCCATGGTGACCGCCCGTCCCTGCTCGATAACCCGCTCGACATCTGACTGGGCAACGACCTTGTTCTTGATCGCCACAATCCCGTTGCTGTTGAAGCTCCGGATGTGCCCCCCCGCCACGCCGACGAAGGCCGACCGGATGGGGACGCCGCTGATGAACTCGGCCTCTTCGATAGCCGCTCGGATGGACTCCACCGTCTGATCGATGTTGACCACGCAACCACGGTTGAGCCCCTTGGAAGGGTGCTTCCCCAGGCCGACGATCTCGAGCGAACCATCCTCGGCCACTTCCGCCACAATGGCGCATATTTTTGACGTGCCGATGTCGAGGCCCACCAGCACGTCGGACCGTTTCATCATCCTTTCTGCCCTCCATCCATATTCATCGACCGAACGATGATTCGGCCGGGAAACGTCAGATCCAGTTGAATGGGACCGGCAACCTTCCTCCGGCTCCGGAAAATTCGCCGCCCCACCGCCCGAAAGCGCGCGGCCTGGGCTTCCATCTTCTCTTCACCCACCAGCAGGCTCACCTTCCCTCCCAGCGCGCTGATCCGAAGGCGTCCCTTTCCCACCTGCTGGATAGAGAGACACCTTCCCGGAGCAAGAGGTCCTCCCTCGAAGAGAGATGCCGCGCGCAGAGCCAGCGCAAAATTTTCTCCGTAAATGCTTCCGCCGGGCCGGACGTCCTTTCCGACGAAACCCGCCAGGAGGGGTAGGCATTTGCCCGGGCGGGCGGATACCTTGCCGAGAACCACGCCTTCTGCATCCACGGCGATCACGCCTTTCCTCCGGACGATGGCGGCCGGACGCCGCTCTTCAACCTCAATGCGAAGGGTGTTCGGAGGAACTTTCCGGATGCTCGTCCGGCGCACCCAGGGGTTCGACTCGACCCTTCGGCGCACGCCTTCGAGATCCACTCCGAAGAGGTTTGCCCCCGGAGAGAGACCGGCGAGTTTCACCAGCATCTTGGGATCAAGCGTTTTGTGCCCCACCACATCCACCTCGCGCAGCACAAAGCGGGGACTCGTCGTCGCCCAGCGGACAGCGTGCCCCCCCAGCAGGAGAATCTCCACAAAAACGAGAATCCCGATGACAGAGCGGAGCCAGGTCGGGTTCGACCGGGGAACGGGCTTGCTCCACCGGGCCGTTTTCCTGGACACCTTCCTTCTTCCCAGCGGCGCGGCGCTCACGGCGTCGGCAGCGAGATGAAGCACGACACCCTTCCGGCGGCTCGTCCGGCCCGAAGATCGAAGACGCAGGTTCGGCCTGCTCATGACGCGTCCTCCCCGATCACGTTCAATTCCAAAACAAGATCCACACTGAACTGGCGACGTACCTCGGAGCGGACCTCCTCGATAAGCGAGAGCAGATCCTCGGCCGTCGCGCCGCCTCGATTAACGAAAAAGTTTCCGTGCACCTCGCTCACCTGCGCGCCGCCGACCCGGTGGCCCTTCATGCCCGACGCTTCGATGAGGCGCCCCGCCCGATCGCCGGGAGGATTCCGGAAAATCGATCCGGCGCAGGGAAGCCCCCAGGGCTGGCGCTCGCGGCGTGCGGCGGCGTCTTTTTGCAAAAGGGCGCGCAAGCGTCCGGGATCGGTTCGCGAAAGGCGGAACTGAACACCGGTGACAACGCCAGGCTCGGGGAGCCGGGCATTGCGATAAGAAAAACGGATGTTCCCGGCGGGCAGCGTTTCCGCTCCACCGCCAGAGAAGCGAATCCAGCGGACGCTCTCAACCGCTTTTTCGATATAGCGCTCGGCCGTTCCAGCGTTCATGGCCAGCGCACCGCCGATCGTGCCCGGCACACCCGCCAGGCATTCCGTTCCTTCCCATCCCCTTTCCGCCGCGTAACGGACGAGGGCTGGGATCTTCACCCCCGCACCTGCGCCGATCAGAGCGGTGTCATCACGCTCTTCCAGCGTCTCAATCTCCCTGAAACCCTGAACGAGCGAGATCACCACGCCGCGCACGCCGCCGTCGCGAACCAGCGTGTTCGCGCCGCCGCCCAGCAACGTAATCGCCAGGCCTTCCTTCCGGCATCGCTCGATCACCACTTCCAACTCGCTTTCCTCTTTCGGGAGGGCGAGGACATCCGCCGGCCCTCCCACTTGGAACGTGGTGAACGGGGCCAGCGGCTCCTCAAACCGGAACTCACACGCCAAATCCTTCAGCTTCTCTTCCAGACCCGATGTCACAGGCCCCTCCAACAGCGGTCCGCTCATCCGGCTTCCTTCCCTCGGACACCGGATGTCTCCAGCCGCTCGAACAATTCCCGGCCCGCTTTCCATACGTCGCCCGCGCCCAACGTCACGACGATATCGCCCGGCTGACTCGCCGCCTGGAGCCGGTTCACGGCATCGTCCAGATCGGCCGCCTCCTCGCAACTCTTGTGGCCGTGGGCGCGCACGCCCTCACCGATGCTGCGGGAATCGACGCCCGCGATGGGAACCTCACCGGCGGCGTAAATCGGTGCGAGACAGAGAACGTCGGCGTCGTAAAACGCCGTGTGAAACGACTCGAGCAGGTCCCGCGTCCGCGAGTAGCGGTGGGGCTGGAACAGCACGATCAGGCGCCGCTCCGGCCAAGCTTCGCGCACCGCACGGAGCGTAGCCTGAACCTCGGCAGGGTGGTGACCGTAATCATCCATGATGCGGACGCCGCCGGCCTCGCCCACCTGCTCCAGGCGGCGG
>CAMYJL010000260.1 GCA_947258645.1 uncultured Nitrospinota bacterium | reverse complement strand
TTCTCCCGTCCCCTGGACCATGTCGATATGGCAGTTCTGGCAAGGCACATGTTTCTTTCCCACAAAATCGACATGGTTGTAGGTGATGTTGCCAATTTTGATGTTCCGGCTGGGCGAGGAGTGGCAGTTATTGCAGCCGCCGAGGGGCTCGAGATGACGCGCGTCACGCACGCCCTTGTTGAAATGACACTGGAAACAGGTTTGTTCCGTGACCACCATGTGGCTGCCCACAACGACCTGGCTGTGGCAGGAGGTGCACCGTAGCTTTTTTCCCGCCCGCCGCTCGCTCAGGTGCTCTCTGTGGTTGAACTTGACGAAGCCTTTGTGGAGCAAATCCTCATTCAGATTTTGTGCGGCATGACATCCGGATTGGAGACAGCTCGCGTCTTCCACTTCGGCCACAGGCTTGGAGCCATATGTCCGCGTGATATAGCTCGTGAGCTGGCTGAGCGCCTGGAACTTCACCCACATCGTGTCCAGGATCTCGGGAGGGTAATGGCACTCCACGCAGGAGACGAAATTATGGGTCGACGTCTCCCAGGCTTGGTAATAGGGCTCCATGATATGACAGGAGCGGCAAAACTGGGGGCTGGTGCTGTAATGGTATGTCCCACCCAGGCCGCCCAAAATAACCAAAACCATGAGCAGCAAGAATATTTTAAATGGAATATATTTCTTCAGGAAACCGCCCTTTTTGGGAGACTGATCCGGTGTATTTTCCGAGGTCATTTTTATTGTTGTTCCTTTGGTTTCGGTAATCTCCTGATTATGCACTTCTCAGGATGCATATTGTGCATAAAGTTCCCTGCAAACGAATCTTCATTCAAATAAACTCTTTTCCACCCACTTACAGTATAGGACATTCACATCTTTTTTTCATATTTTTACTGGTAATTTTTTTTGATCCCGACAATATTGAAATTGGACGGCATACCTCCAGTGGCATCACAATCCCCAAGCAGGAAGGAACATCTATTCCAACTTGAGGCGGGCATGCGCCCGGGAGATCCAATGAAACTAAAACGATACCCTGGCGGAACCAAAGTCCCACCCGGCATATATCTGGAAAGCTGGAGCCATCACCCAATCTGCGTCAAAAAAAACGACCCGGCCCTGCCCGGTCCTCCCGAGAGAAGATTTCGCCAAATCCCCCCTTTGTTGGCCCTCTTTCTGGCTCCGGTATCCGGAACATTCTTCATGCTGGGATTTCTGATTCTGACTCCGCTGATCCTTCTTGCGATCCCTTTTCTCGCGATAGGACGGCTATTCTGGTATAAGGGCGCGGGTAAATTCAAATTATTGATTGTCACGGTGATGATTCTGTGTGGCCCGATATGGGTGTATGCCCAGGTGGGTTCCAACCAGTACTGTTTGAATTGCCACCGCAACCCCCTTTCAAAGAACTTACCTGACGGAACGAAAGTTTCCCTCCAGATTCATTCCGAAAAATATATTAAATCCGTCCATGGCCGAAAACTCCTGTGCACGGCCTGCCATACGGATATCCAGACGTTTCCGCATCCACGAAGGTCCTACAAGGACCGGCGGGATCTGGTTATGGCCTACAGCAAGGCCTGTACGACCTGTCATGTCGGAAAATTCAAGGAGTTCCAGGAAGGAGTCCATTGGGCTCTCCTCCAGGCAAAGGATCGCCGCGCCCCGCTCTGCGCCGATTGCCACGGGGCCCACACCATCTCAAACGATGGCCTGAACGGGAATAACGTCCCCCATGCCTGCGCCAATTGCCATCCGAAGGTTTTTTCGGATTACAAAAAAAGCGTCCATGGCGGGGCTTTGCTCAACAAACGAAACACCAGCGTTCCCAGCTGCGCGACCTGTCACCGATCCCATACGATTGAGGACCCCCGAAAGGTGGAATTCCGGCTCAACATTCCCAAGCTTTGCGCTGATTGCCACGCCGACGAAGAACTCATGGAGCTCTACGGCATCTCCACCCATGTGGTTTCGACCTATCTTAATGATTTCCACGGTGTCAGTGTGGCTCTTTACGGGGCACAAAACGGTGCCCCTGCACGACTGACTGCGGTATGCACAGATTGCCACGGAATTCACGACATTCGTTCGGTCAAGGACCCCGAATCACACGTGGTGAAAAAAAACCTGCTGAAAACCTGCAAGAAATGCCACCCCGGCGCAACGATTAACTTCCCGGGAGCATGGCTCTCGCATTATCCCCCGAGTCCGGACCGGGCGCCCCTGGTCTACTATGTGAAACTTTTTTATTTTCTGTTCATCCCGGGTGTGGTCGGCGGTTTGGTCATTCATTTGGGTCTGGACTTATTCCACGACATCCGGACCCGCTGGGCTGCGCGCAAAGGAAAGGATGTCGATGGCCAAGACGAAGAGTAGCAACAAAAAGCCCCAATATATTCAGCGCTTTTCCCTGAAGCAGCGGATCGAACACTGGCTGTTTTTCTCCCTTTTCGTGACGCTCCTCCTCACGGGTCTCCCCCAAAAATTTTTTGAAACGGGCTGGGCCGCCGACGCCGTACGGCTGCTCGGGGGACTCGACTTCATGCGCTGGCTGCACCGGATGGCCGGATGGGGATTTTCCATCTTCGTCGTGTACTTTTTGGGATACTCCATTATCGGCATGCTTTTGGGGCGGGTGGCACCGACCATGATTCCCTTTCCGGCAGATCTCCGGGAGGTCTGCAAGAGTCTTCTCTGGAATGCGGGCCTCGCGAATCGCCCCCTTTCTCCCCGTTTCAATTATCAGCAGAAATTCGAGTTCTGGGGCTTGTTGTTCGGCGGGTTGCTCATGATGGTGACGGGTCTGATGCTCTACTTCCCGATTCAGACCGCTCGCTGGCTGCCGGGTCAGTTCATCCCGGCGGCGAAAACGGCCCACAGCTACGAGGCCATGCTGGCGCTGTTGGTGATCGCCTTTTGGCACCTCTACAACGCGATTTTCCGGCCTAGCGTGTTCCCCCTGGATCGGACGATGATCCACGGGAAAATCTCCTTGGATCACCTGAAAGAAGAATATCCGCTGGAATACCGCCGCCTGTTTCCCGATGAAGAGGATGGTTGTGCCGAAACGCCTGCCGATCCGTCGTCTTCCCGTTGAAGTGTTATCTGCCAAATCACGGAACACCGGCAGGATGAAACTGGCACGAAAGGTGAGTCACGAAGGGGCACGTTTCCCATCAGTCTGAAATCCCGTGGACGCAGAAATAATTTAATCCCTTTGAATATGAACGCACAAAGCGAAAAACCGGCTGGGGTCGAATGACAGCAACCCATTCCATCTATCCCGCCGGCCGTATCGCTCATCCCGAAATCTTTGTTGAGGAATATTGAAATTTTTTTAATTGCGATCCTCCTCCTTTTTCGCAATGCCATGGCGGGAAAACCTTTCGCCGGGCCTCCAAGTCTTTCCGTCACTCCGCAAAAAGTTGAAATACTGGAATGCCGAACATATATTCCAAATGAGTAATGAGTTTGACCGTTTCCAATTTATGGATATACGCTGACGGGGGCCGACTATGAACGTAAAATACGTCAAATTCGCGATCGCGGGCGGGGTGTTGCTGAGCGCCTTTCTCTTTTTGATTTTCACGAGCTTCCAGAGCGAGAACCTGGCCTACTTCCTCACCGTGGATGAAATCGCCGCCAAGGGGCAGACCCTGAACGGCCGCGGCATCCGGGTGGAGGGGAAAATCGTTCCCAGGTCGCTCAAGCGCAACCGGGAGAGGATGAACCTGGCGTTCCGCATGCAGGGGGAAAACGCCACGCTGCCCATCAGCTACACCGGCGTTCCGCCCGATCTGCTGGAAAACGGCTTCCCCGTCATCGCCGAGGGCAAGATCGACGCACGGGGGGTTCTCGTCGCGAAAAACCTGATGGTGGCGTGTCCCTCGAAGTTCGAGGAAATGGAGAAAACCGGCGAGAAGGTTCCGGATGGGAAATCTCACCTGGAGATGATCCAGAAGGCGGGAAAGAGCAAAACCCTGGCCGTGAACTGACCCGGCCGCTGGCAGCATTTCCAGGCAGAATTCGCTTCGGGGAGATTCCCCTTGTTTTTCATCGGCCTCGTTCACAGCGGCTAAAAGACGGACGCTCTCCGAGCCCGCGTTCGTACCAATCCATTCTCCGCAATGGTTCTTCTGAAATCTGAATTAATCCCAGATACTCCGGTTCTGCTTTTTGTGGAATCCCCGCTATAAGCGAACCCGGCCCATTCGCCAATTCCCGCCGCATGTTTTCCGGCCGGATGAGTCCGTGGTTGGCGGGAGAAAGTGTGGCAACAAACCGGACAAAAATCCTCCCGCGCATGGGCGGAGCCGGTTTCGGTGAATTTCATCATGATGCCATTCGTGCTGTATAAATTTTCTGGCACTTTCCCTGTCCACATAACCTTCCACTGAATATATTTCCATTTGCGCCAGAGATATTCGAATGGAATTTTGCATCCATGCAGGCAAAATCCGAAATCTCGAACCGCAGGACGATGAGATCACCTGAGGTGGCGAGAAAAAAATATCCATCCATTTTACCATTCGCAATAGTCCTTTCGAGCTTCAATGGCCCTTTCGAGCCAGACTGGAAGGAACTACAAAAATCATCCGGCGGCGAAAATATTTATCGTTTCCCCAGTTCAACAAAAAATTTTTCCCCCCAAACAGATCACTTGAAAAATTGAGTGGCAAAAAATTAAGGACAATAATATCTTGTATTATGAACGGAATTTTAGTTATCGATTCAGCTATCGCATGAAAACTCTTCAAAGGAGGTAAGCCTTATGGGAAAACCTGATCGGACCCGCAGATCGAAAAAACAAAATAAGGGCGGCGGGGCGCTGTCCATATTCATTTTCGTTCTGCTGGTCATCGGCCTCTGGACCATCGGAAATCATTTCTCTCCCGGCAGCAAGGACAATTCCTTCGCCAGCCACCGGGTGCCCGGCGGTGAGACCAGGCCTACGCTCGATCCGGCCCTTTTCACAGGAGCCGTATCCCGGGCCTATCAAGTAGCCCGTGAAATTCCCCAAGTTCTCGATCAGATTTACTGCCACTGCAGGTGCGTTGAGAATTCGGGACACCTCAGCAATCTCTCCTGTTTCGTCGATCGCCACGGTGCGGGCTGAGGCGTCTGTGTCGAAACGGCGCTGGTAGCGTCGGACATGTGGAAACAGGGAAAATCATTCAGGCGGAACTCGACAAACGGTTCGGCCAATAGAAGTTTCAAAATAATTTCAAATTAAGGCCAGAAAATATGCCGTGAGGAGACGCCGCGCTTTGGATAACATTGTTTCGGAGAAATCTGTCCCTGGAGGACTACCCCACCGTATCCGGTTCGCCCTGGGCGTCTTGTTGGCGACAACGGTTTTCTTCCTGCTCGCATCCGCTTCGGCCCACGCTCACGGCAAGGTCTCGCATATACCGGGCGACACGGATTTTGGCGTGGTCGTCGGGCGGTATCAATTTCTCCTCGAAGGCAAAAAGCGGATTGCCGCACGCGGCGAAAGGGACCGTATCACCGTTCGCGTTTACGACATGAAAACCGGCGAGATGGTCCGGGGAGCGCGCCTCCTGATGGCCCCCCGGATTCCGCAGGCTTTCGCCGAACTCCCCGAGAGAAAAAACAATCCCGCTCCATCCAGACCATCCGCTGCTCATGAAGCAAGCGAAGAACCCGACGGCCCTCCGCCCGGCAGTCCGCTCACCTGGACCGCCGATGGACGGATTGACCTGAAGGATTTCCGTCCCGCCACCGAGGCAGGAAGCGACCCCGGCCATTATTTTTTCGATTTCACCCCCATGATCTTCGGCCCCTATCTCCTTCAGGTGGCCATGATTCAGCCGGGAAACGGCGCGCGCCCGGACGTGCTCGTCACCCAGCTCCCCTTCGAGGTGAAGCCGCCACCCGGAATCTCCTTTCGCATGTGGTTCTCCCTCGGCGGAATCCTCCTGGCTTTCGCCATAGGAGCCTACGCATTTCGGATCAAGGCACGGAGATCCGGTCATCTCCTCATGGAGACCTTCGACCTGCTCGAGCTGGGGTGGTTTAACCGCCTCATGCGGGCCAGCGCCTGGAAGGTCGTCACGCAAGCCGCTCTTCTCATCGTGTTCGCGCTGGCGATCGTGCTCGGATTCATCGACACCCAGGAATCTTCCCGCAACCTGAGCACGATTCTGCTCTGGACCCTCTGGTGGGCCGGCGTTATTTTCACGTTCGTCCTGATGGGCCGTGCCTGGTGCCTGATCTGCCCCATTGGAGCGGCCAGCGAATGGACGAACCAGCTCACCGGAAGCGTTCGGCAATTCTCCAGGCGGTACCGCAACCTCTGGATGGCCACGGGATTGTTTATGCTCCTGACCTGGACGGACGGCTATTTCGGTATCGTGGGCTACCCCGCCCGGACCGCCTTCATCTTCCTGGTGTTCACCTTCGCCGCCATTGGCGTGGGGGCCTTCTTTGCCCGGCGCACCTTCTGCCGCTACCTCTGTCCCATCGGGGGGATCATCGGACTCTACTCGATGTTCGCGCCTGTCGAGCTGCGGGCAAAATCCATCGGTCTTTGCGAACAGGACCCGACCAAGGCCTGCTACGTGGGTAACGAGATGGGCAAGGGATGCCCCATGTTCGAGTTTCCCCAGCGCATGGATTCGAATACCTACTGCATCTACTGCGGCGACTGCCTGAACACGTGCTTCCAGGAAAACATCGGGATGCGGTTCCGGCCTTTCGGGAAGGATTTATGGGCGACGGACCGGCGCGCTTTTGACGAGTCTTTCCTCGCCGTGGCCATGGTGGCTGTCTCGGGGATGGCTGCCGGGCACATGCTGGCCGTCTGGCACGAGTGGATGCACACAGTGGCTTCCTATATCCCATTCGCCGCATTCGCCATCACCCACCATCCGACCATCGAGAAGCTGACCTACACCCTCGTTTTCATCCTCGCCTCACTGGCGATCCCCTTGTTGGTCTATCTGGCGGGATACGCCTCGTGGCAATTGACGGGAAGGTCAGACGCCACCTCCCCCTGGAAGCTCTTTGTGCGCTTCGGCTATGTCTTCATCCCCCTTGGGCTCGCCATGCACCTCGCGCACAATCTCCAGCACTTCTTCGTGGAAGGGCCGCTGGTCTGGCCCGTACTGCTCAAGACCATCAATCATTTCACGCCGTGGTTTGCGGGGGTGCCAAACTGGGCGGTTTCTCCATGGCTGGAGCCGCCCGTGCTCTACTGGATCCAGATGTTGATCCTGGTCGTGGCCCTGTTGTTCAGCATCTATGCCGCCTACCGCCTCACGATGAGTCAGTGGGGCGCTGCCGCCGTTCTTTCCCTTCAGGGGCCCTGGCCCTATCTGGTTCTCATTTTGGTTTTCGCGTTGACGAACACCTATCTGCTGAACCTGCCGATGGGAGCGCGGCATTAGACGCCGGTTTGGGGAAAACCCGGCCAAGAAGCATGCGGGAAAATACGGATATATACTCCGCCCGGCCCAATCGCTCTTCGGAGCCCGGCGGTCCATCGCAAAGAGCGCGAGAGCAATAAGAAAACAGGGTCTCCTCCGCCAGACCTGAAAATTTTGCCGAAGATCCGGAGAGACTTCCCGTTCAAGACATTTGGAGGATCAGACAATGATACAGATAAGACTCCCCTCGGCAGTATTTGCTCATCTCCTATTTGTCCTTCTCCTCCCCCTGGTCACTGCGGCCGAGGTCGGCCCGGAGATCCATTTCAATCAAACTTTCGTCGACTTGGGCGATGTCCCAGTAGGGAAAATCGTCCGGCATCGCTTCCGTTTCAGGAATACGGGGAACGCCCTGCTGAAGATTCAAAATCGTCTCTTCCTCGGAAAATTCATTCAATCCAGAACCCTGGAGGGCTGCTGACCGCCCCGCGCGGTTGTGGGTGCCACAACCCTGATGCCGGACGAAGAAAGCTTCGTGGAAACCTCATTCACGATGAACAAGGGCATGGGAGGCCCACATCATTTTCTCATTCTATTGAAATCCAACGATCCCCGGAAGCGGGAAATCAAATTAAACATCAAGGTGAACTTCACGCCAAACTGAGATTTTCCTGGGAAAAATCCAAGAGAACGTCACCGGTAAGACCGGGCGTCCTGTCCAAATGGCCAACCCACCCGGGGCACCCGTTCCCAGGCCACCACCCGGCTTCAGGGACGTTTGCTAAATGTCAGTGGTAGCAAAATGGCAGCAAGTCCGATTCATAAAGCCAATGATCCGAATTTCAGGACTTCCGTAAGACTTTCATTTCAAGGGAGATCCTCTTTTTTGCGGAGTACCCTCTAAATTCGCTCGATTTTCGGCGAAATTCTTTCAAATCCAGCGGGTTTGAGGAAATTTATCAAAATGCCGAACAGGGAAAAAACAAGGAATTGTCAGAGAAATGAGCGGAGAAAAACATTTTAGAAGAGTTTAGACGGCAGTCAGTCGCTTACATTGATTTTAATTGAGATTAATCGCGTGAGCAGAAGCCCGGTCGGGAGCCCATAGAGCACACCACCTAAGACCATACCGGCCGGAAGCAGAAAAACGGAAAACTCCGGCAGGGCGAGGTAGTCAGCCTCAGCTATGGCAGCGGTGAATCCTGCAATCGTGACGGGTATCCAAAGCAGGGAGCGGTATCCAGCTTGGTAGAGCACCAGCCACTGGGCGCTGCCCACACAAGCGCCAAGCGCTACACCGACGATAGCGAGTGC
>CAMYJL010000259.1 GCA_947258645.1 uncultured Nitrospinota bacterium | reverse complement strand
GCTTTCGAAATGCCCCAGTGCGTACATGGGGGACCCGCCCGGAAAGAAGGAATCTCCATAGATGCGCTTCGTCTACATCAGCGCCGTGCTTGCCTCCATCATTCTCGGTGGAACGGCGGGCTATTCCCTGATCGAGGGCTGGCGGCTGGATGAATCGCTGTACATGACGATCATCTCCCTCACGACTGTCGGATACGGCGAGGTTCATCCGCTCAGCGCCGCAGGGCGGGGATTCACCATCGTCCTCCTTGTGGTGGGCGTTGGGGCGGTACTCTATGTAACGGCAAGCGTCGCCGAAGTGATGATCGAAGGGCGGCTTCGCAACATTTTCGGGAGGCGGAAAAAGGTGCGGGAAATCAAAAATCTCAGGGAACACCACATCGTCTGCGGATATGGCCGAATCGGGTTCATCATCTGCCGGGAATTCAAGCGGGAGAGCAAGCCCTACCTCATCATCGAAAACAATCACGAAAAAGCGGCGGAGCTCAACGAAGAGGGGCATCTGGTCGTCGTAGGCGACGCAACGAGCGACAGCGTGCTGACGGAAGCGGGCATTGATCGCGCGAGCAGCATTACCTGCACACTTCCGACCGATGCCGAAAACGTCTTCGTCTCGTTATCGGCCAGGCGGCTGAACCCCGGGCTTTTTATCGTTTCCCGCGCCGCCCGCGAGAGTTCCATACCCAAAATGGAGGACGCGGGGGCCAACCGGGTGATCTCCCCCTACACCTTGGGCGGCCTTCGAATGGCCGAATCCATCCTCCGGCCGAAACTGGCGGGGTTCATTGACGAGATCACCAGCTACACGACGGCGGAGTGGGATTTCGAGGAGGCAAGGGTGTCCGAAGGTTCGGCGCTGGCAGGTCGTACTCTCCGCGACTCGAACATCAGCCAGGAAACCGGGGTCTATTTTCTGGCGGCCCGGCACGAGGGAAAAATGACCTTCAACCCGGGCGCAGACTACATCATCGGGGTGGGGGACACGCTGTACGCGATGGGCCGGCCGAATCAGATATCATCCCTTCGCAACCGCCTTGAGAATGATTCCGTCTCGTAGAACCGGGCAGCCGACTCATCGGTCCGGTTGGGCGGAATTAAAGCCCGCCAGACCGGAAATAACCCCTTTTTTTCCGGAAAAAACAGGCTGATTTCCGAAAAAAACAGGCCGAAAATCCCGTTTTTCCGGATGAACCCGGTTAATTCCGGCATCAGCCCAGCGCGCTGAAGTCTACCGCCCTGGCGGCTCCGAGGAGCCGGGCCGCCGCCTCCGACCCGGGTGCCGCACCCTCCCGAAGCGCCGCGCCGATTCCTTCCAGATAGGGAAACACTCCGAGCAGGGGCGCGTCGCATAGCTCCTCAATCGCCGAGGGGTTGCGCCGGATGGCGCGCGTACTCTCTCCCGTCAGATCGTTCAGAACGATTCCGGCGACGGATATTTTTTCCGCGCGCGCGGCGCGAACAGTCAACTGGGTGTGATTCAGCGTCCCCAGGCCCAGCGGCGCCACCACGAGCAACGCCATATCACATCGCGCCACGATATCGCTCATCAGCGCGTCCGGCGCCAACGGAACGAGAAGCCCCCCCGCCCCTTCCACGAGAAGAGGACCAGGCCGCGCGCGCAGGCCGAAGATCGCGTCCACAATCATCTCCAGCCTCGGCGCGCCGCCCTCGATCTCGGCGGCGTGCGCCGGGGCCATAGGAAGCCCGAAACGGTAAGGACAAATTTCCGGCAAAGGGCGATCGTCGCCCGCCGCCGTCCGGAGCGCCCACGCGTCCGCCGGGTGGTAGCCTTCATCACCCCGCTCACAGCCAGACTCGGCCGGCTTGAACACGCGGGGCCCGCGCCCGGCCGCCGCCCAGCGGGCCGCTAAGGCGCAGCCAATGACGGTTTTGCCGACGCCGGTTCCGGTTCCCGTGACGAAGATGGCAGGATCGGCCATGGCTCAGATAATATCTCCTCTGGAGGAAAGAGAATGGCACCCCGTCAAACGCTCAACCTGCTCGGCGAGATTTGCCCGATGACATGGGTCCGCACAAAACTCGCTCTCGAAGAGATGGACAGCGGCGAAGTACTGGAAGTATGGCTGGACGAAGGAGAACCTTCCACCAGCGTCCCGCAAAGCGCGTCGGCGCAAGGATTCAGTCATCTTTCTTCCGCCCCCGGCCCGGAAGGCGGCGTCGCCGTCCGGCTCCGGAAAGAGAAAGCCTGAGCATCCCCGTTACTTCCGGGAATCCTCCCGCACCTCACCTGAATCCCTCGACAGGCCGGACGAGAGCACGAACCAGACCGCGGCGATGAGCGCCAGCCCCGCCCCCGCCTGCATGAGCCTGACAAAACCCAGCGAAGGGAGCAGCCATCCGGCGAGCAGCACACCGATCGTCGCGCCCCCGCCGAAGGTGGCAGCGGTGTACAACGCCTGGCCCGTATTCTTGATCGCATCGCCGCTCAACCTGTCTACATACTGAACCGACGCGGCGTGGTACACGCCGAAGGTGACCCCGTGAAGCGCCTGAATCGCTACAAGGAGAACGGCGCTCGTCGTCAAGGAGACGAGCCCCCACCGGAGCGCGGTGGCCAGAATACCGGCGGCGATCATGGCCTTCAACCCGATCCGCCGCTGAATATTCTCCGCATAGATGAGAAAAAATATTTCGCTGACAACGCCCACCGTCCAGGCCAGGCCGATGAGAACGGCGGACATCCCCAGTTCGCGCAGGTAGATGCTGAAGTAGAGACCGAACGGCCCGGAGCTCAGGGCCATGAGCAGGGAAGCACCGTAGAAATTCAGCAGCGGGCGCGAATGGAGAAGCTTCGCCAGATCGCCCCGGAATCGGCCGCGCGCTCCTCCCACCTCTCGGGGGAAGCGGGCCACCACGCCCATCAGCGCGATTCCGCCGCAAAACGCAACGGGGAAAATCAGGCCAATCGAATAAGCATCTATCAGCCGCCCGGCGCCCAGCGCCGCGACGATGAAGCCGAACGAACCCCACCAGCGCACACGCCCGTACTGCCCGCCACGCTCTTTAATTTCCCGGAGCGAGGCGTTTTCGGCGATGGGCCCCACCGCCCCCCTTGCCGCCGCGTGGAAAGCGATCAGGGTCAGGAGCACCCAAAAGCTCCGGACGCCCCACATGCCCAGTGCGAGCAGGCTGCTCGCGGCGACGCAGGCGAGCATGATCTCCCGGCCGCGGCTCAGTTTATCCGCCAGCGCACCGGCCACCGGCGGCGCCACGAAGGTCGAGAGCCTCGCCGCCGCGCTCAGGAAACCCAGCTGCGCCGGGGTGATGCCCACCGAGTGATAATAGATATTCAGATAAGGGAGAAAGACGCCAACGTTGAAAAAATGGAGGAAAAAAAACGCCGGCATGCGCCAGCGCAAAGGCGCGGAAGCGCGCCCTTTCATTCGGTCCGGCCCCGCGGCGATTTCCGAAGATTCGCGACCATGCCCACCGCTCGGAACATCCGGCCCGTATTCTTCGTTTTTGCCATGTTGATAGCTCCCCCTCGACAAAACAACCGGAAAACGCCCCCGTCCGGCACTCTCGGGCGACGGGATTATACACCCGGCTCCGGAATAACGCCCGATTCGGGAAAACAGGGCCGCCCGATTCCGGCGGCGTGATTGTTTCCGCCCGGAGGAATTTGCTAGTATTTATTGCCCGCTAGGTGTCTCCAGGCTGCGTTCAAGGGGAGAGCAGTATGCCTGGAAACAAAATGTTTCGTCGCCCGCCGGTGGACCAAAGAAAATCCAGTGATTGCTTCGTCCAGACGGTCGGTCATTTACACGGATGGCGAAGGGGGTAATTTTACCATCCGGCAGGCTTTTGGGCCGGACACTTTCAAATTTATTTACATCCGAGATGGGGAGTTTAGGCCATGAGCGCGCAAGAGCTCGCAAGCATCGCAATGAAAATGGTGGCTCCAGGCAAGGGCATCCTGGCGGCGGACGAGAGTGACGGCACCATCAAAAAACGCTTCGATACGATCAATGCCGAATCCACGGAGGAGAACCGCCGCTTCTACCGGGAGATGCTTTTCACGACGGAAGGCATCGACGCCTATATCGGCGGCGTGATTCTCTTCGACGAGACGATCCGCCAGAAAGCCGAGAACGGCACGCCGCTCGCCAAGCTGCTCGAAGGGCGCGGCATCGTCCCCGGAATCAAGGTGGACAAGGGCGCGAAACCCCTCGCGGCCGCGCCGGGCGAAACCGTGACCGAGGGCCTGGACGGCCTCCGCGATCGCCTGAAGGAATACTACGAGTTGGGCGCGCGCTTCACGAAATGGCGCGCCGTGATCAACATCGGCGACGGGCTCCCGACACCGTACGCCATTCACACCAATGCCCACGCCCTTGCGCGGTACGCCGCTCTCTCGCAGGAAAACGGCCTCGTCCCCATCGTCGAACCGGAAGTCCTGATGGACGGCGGGCACACGATCGAGCGCTGCTACGAGGCTTCAGAAACCACGTTCAAGGCCGTATTCGACGAGCTCGGCCAGCAGCGCGTCGCGCTGGAGGGCATGGTCCTCAAGCCGAACATGATTCTTTCCGGAAAAGACTGCACCACCCAGGCGGGAGTGCAGGAAGTGGCCGAGCAGACCGTACGCTGTCTAAAGGTCTGCGTGCCGGAAGCCGTTCCCGGCATTGCGTTCCTCTCCGGCGGCCAGAGCGACGAGGCGGCGACGGCGCACCTGAACGCAATGAACGCCATGGGACCCCATCCGTGGGAGTTGAGCTTCTCCTACGGACGCGCCCTGCAGGCCCCGGCGCTGAAAGCGTGGGGGGGCGACCCGGCCAACCGCTCTCTGGCACAGAAGGTTTTCCAGCACCGCTGCAAGTGCAACGGCGCGGCGCGTTCGGGTTCTTACTCCGAGGCGATGGAAAAAGAAGTCGTAGCGGCTTAAGCGCCCCGTTTCGCGGCTCATATGCGAGCCGGAATGACGAATCATTCGCTCCAGTAACATTCGAGTGCGGGTGTATTGATACTATCCTGAACAAAGGATGACATTATGAACGCCTCAACGATTCCGGCCGAAGCCAGGTCGCCAAAAGGCATCACGCTGGAGCGGCACGTCAAGGACGAAGAGCGGAACTTTCCGGAGGCGAGGGGCGTTTTCACCACCTTGATGAGCCAGATTTCGCTCGCGGCGAAAATCATCAACGCCGAGGTGAACAAGGCCGGCCTTGTGGACATCCTCGGTCTGACGGGTCATACGAACATCCAGGGCGAAGAGGTCCAGAAACTTGACGAATACGCCAACGTGGTTCTCCGACGTGCGCTGGATCACAACGGCTCGGTCTCGGCGCTCGCCAGCGTAGAGA
>CAMYJL010000258.1:1336-11008 GCA_947258645.1 uncultured Nitrospinota bacterium | reverse complement strand
TTTCAGGGCCTCAGCCAGCGGACGGATACGGTCATCCTGCGGCCGACGGATTATTCGCCGATGCAGTAGCGTGGATGGGCGGCGCCGATGAGGCGCGGCTTTCAGGCGGGCGTTTGGCCGATTCAGACCGTTTCGGAGGCCGCCCGGGCGTTGAGGATGCCCTCAAACTCTTCGTAGAGAACTCTCATGTCCGCCTTGCTGGCGGCGGGCAGTCGCCTGAGTTTTTCCCGGGCATCGGCGAGCACAAGCTCGGCATGTTGCAGCCCCTTCCCACGCTCCCGGCCGTTCGCTTCCCCGGCCGCCTCGATGGCGGAGCTGACAAACCCTTCGAACTCAGCGGCCGCCACCCTCTCGCGGGTGAGCTCGTAGAAATGCCAGCCGACGACGCCGTGGCGGACGGCGTCGGGAAGCCGTTTGGGATATTTCGAGAAAACCCGCCGCAGAAACCGGGCAAACGCGCGGCCATACGCCGAGGTGGGGATCTTCAGCGCGACTCTGACAAACAGCTGCACGAAACTGATGAAGGGCAGCCTGGGGACGGGGGATCGCTTCTTGCCGTGATGGGCAAACAGGTTCTCCACCCGCCTGAAGTAGTTGTCCGGCTCCCCGTAAACCTCGCGCAGGACGCTCGTGAAGGCCTTGACCAGTATCTTGGGGTCCTTCGCCGTCTTGAAGTTGAAGGCGAACTGGAGGGTGGCGTCCCCTTTCCGCACCGCATGAGCGGGGATGAGCCGGTTCTCCTTCTCCAGCCGGGCGTAAAGGGGGCTCGACGGGATGGCCGAGAGCAGCCCCACCAGCGCCGAGGGGATGCCCGAATCCTGGATGAAGTTGATCAGGTGTCTGTCGATGTCGTCCGGGTCGTTGTCGAAGCCGATGATGAACCCCGCCATCACCTCCATGCCGGACCCCTGAATCTTCCGGATGGATTCGAGGAGATCGTACTTCACGTTCTGGACCTTCTTGGTCTCTAACAGGCTCGCCTCGACGGGGGTCTCGATCCCGAGGAACACGCTATAAAACCCGGCTTTCACCATTGCGGAGAGCAGCTCGTCGTCCCCCGCCAGGTTGACGCTGGTCTGGGTATAGAAGTGAAAGGGCTTGCCGTGCGCCTTTTGCCACGCGGCGATGCTGGGCAGAAGCTCCTTGGCCGATTTCTTGTTGCCGATGAAATTGTCGTCCACCCAGAAAACGTCTCCCCGCCAGCCCCGGCGGTAGAGCTCATCGAGCTCGCGGATCACCCGCTCCTCGGACTTGTAGCGGGGCACCCTTCCGAACAGCTCGGGAATGTCGCAAAACTCGCACTGGAACGGGCAGCCCCGGGACAGCTGAATCGCCATATGGAGGTATTGGTTCATCCGGAGGAGGTCGTACCGGGGCATCGGAGATTCGTTGACGTTCGGCGTCTCGTCGCGCAGATCCAGGACGATTTGCTCCCGCGACGCGAGCATACGCTCAAAAGTCCCGATGACTTGATCGCCCTCCGCTTCGCCGAGGACGAGGTGCGGGTTGCCCTTTATTTTATCGTGGCTCGAGGTGGCGTCGGGGCCCCCCACGACGACGGGAACCTTCATCCGGTTGCATTGTTCGATGACCCATTCGGTGGACGGCCGCTGGAGCATCATCCCGCCGGTCAGGACGATATCCGCCCACTTGATATCCGCCTCCCGCAGCCGGGTGGCGTTCATGTCCACCAGGCGGAGCTCGTAATCCGGCGGAAACGTTCCCGCGACGGTCAACAGGCCGAGGGGCGGGTGGGTCGATCGGAGGCCGAGGAATTTCAGGGTTCGCTGAAGACCAAAAAACGTTTTAGGAAATTTTGGATAGACGAGCAAAACCCGTGTCACACCACCCTCCTTATTAATTGAGCGGAATGTTTTCGCCCAGATCCCCGGCAATCCGAAACCTGATCGGAACGGCGCCCAGCCGTTTCAGATCATTCGATGGCCGCCGCCATCCATTTCCGATTCACCCGGCGAAAACGACAACAGGATTATGCGGTAACAAGCGCCTCTTTTCAAATTTTCCTTCGCCCTGCTTTTCGCCAATAACCCGACCGAAAAGTATTATTTTCCTTCTCCAAGCGTGACGCTCCCGCCAACCGCTACAGAATCCGCCCGAAAAGTGGTACATCTGGATATCCGACCATTTAACCGGAAAAGATCATCTTTCAGAAAGGGACGCCATGGCGCACGCATTCCGTCAGATCGAGGATTCGCTCTTCACGCTGCCCCCGGGCTACGAGGGCCGTTCCGAGGGCTTCCGCCGCGCGGACCTGATCGGCCGGGCGCAGGGCTCGGTCCACATGGGATTTTTCATCTCCGAGCTCGGCCCCGGCGGGCGGATCGACGCCTGCGTCCATTCGTTTGAGAAAGGAATCTTCATCACCGAGGGCGAGGTCGAGCTGAACCGGGACGGCAAGTGCTACCGCCTGGAGCGGCACGACTACGCGCTGGTCCCCACCGGAACGCCCCACGCCTTCCGCAACCGGGGCGATAAGCCCGCCCGGTGGGTGGAAAAGTGCGCCCCCCAGCCAAAGCCGCCGAGGGAGTGGGCGGACAGCTTCTTTCCCCCTCCGCCCGATTGGCCCGGAGACACCCCTCTTCTGGGCCCGAAGGATCCGCTGGCGCAGATGGTCGGCCATTTCGACGCGAGCCAGCTCCCGCCCCCCGCCAAGGTCGACGCTTACATGTGGGGGTGGTCCAAAAAGCTGTTGATCGACCGGAAGCTCGGCGGCCAGCAATTCGATCTGTTCATCATCGAGTTCGCCGAGGGCGGGCAGACCAGCCTTCACGATCACAACTTTGAAGAGGCCTACCTCGTGCTCGAGGGCGAGGTGACCTTCGAGGCCGAGGGTGAGGAATACGCCCTGACCCCGGGGACGATCGCGTGGTCCGGCGTCGGGGCGCCCCACGGCTTTTTCCTGAACCGCGGCACCTCGTGCCGCTGGCTGGAAGTCATGTCGCCCCAGCCGCCCGCGCAGAACGCCAACCGCCGTCTCGCCACCTGGGACGATATACGCAACGCCCTGACAAGCTGACGGCGTTTGGAATCTCTCTACACATGAAACGCGCCCTTCTCCTCATGACGGTGAACACCTACCGCGCGTCGGCCTACATGGCCGCGGCGGAGAAGGCGGGGGTGCGCGTTTCGGTGGGGACGGACCGGCCGGACATTTTAGGCGCTCTGAACCCGGGCGGCTCGCTCACGCTGGATTTTCATGCGCCCGAGAAAGCGGCGAAGGCCATCGCAGACTTTGTGAAAGAATACCCCGTCGATGCCGTCATCTCGGTGGACGACGACACGGTGATCGCGGGCGCGATGGCGGCGGAGGCACTCGACCTGCCTGCGCATACGGTCGAGGGAGCACGCACGACGCGGAGCAAGTACGAGCTTCGCAAGGTACTGGACGAGGAGGGCCTGCCCTCGCCCTCGTTCCGGCTCGTCGCGGCGGACGATGATGACCCCGCTTCCATCGCCCGGACGGCCGCCTACCCCTGCGTCTTGAAACCCACTTTTCTCGCGGCGAGCCAGGGCGTCATCCGCGCCGACAACGCGGAAGAGTTCGCCGCCGCCTACCGGCGGATCGGGGCGATCCTGAACGACCCCGAAGTGGGCGCGCGCGGGGAGGCCGAGGCCGGGATGATCCTCGTCGAGGACTACCTGCCGGGCGCCGAGGTCGCGCTCGAAGGGCTTGCCGCGGGCGGGGCGCTTCACGTTCTCGCCATCTTCGACAAGCCCGATCCGATGGAGGGGCCGTTTTTCGAGGAAACCATCTACGTCACGCCCTCGCGCCTGCCGGAAGATGTCCAGACCGGGATCGTCCGGACGGCGGAGCGCGCGGTGCGGGCGATCGGGCTGCGCGACGGGCCCGTTCACGCCGAGTTCCGGATCAACGAAAAAGGCATCTGGGTGATCGACGTGGCGAGCCGCTCCATCGGTGGCAAGTGCTCGGAGGCGCTCGAGTTCGGCGGAGGCGCTTCGCTCGAAGAACTGATCATCGCCCGTGCGCTGGGGGTCGAGCCGCCGAATCTCGAAAGAGAAGATCGCCCCTCGGGGGTGATGATGATCCCCATACCGGGTTGTGGCATTTTGCGCGGGGTGGAGGGAAAAGAAGAAGCCCTCGCCGTCACCGGCGTCACCGGGATCGACATCAGCATCCACACCGGCGGGCGGGTCGTCCCCCTGCCGGAGGGCAACCGTTATCTCGGCTTCATCTTCGCGAAAGGCGATTCACCGGAAGAGGTGGAAGAAACGCTCCGGCGCGCGCACGCACGCCTCCATTTCCGGATTGATCCGGAAGATGAAAGCGGCGCTATCGCTGATTAGGGAGCGTGACGTCGGCCATCCCGCAGCCGGCGCAGCCGCCGCCCATCTGGATGAACACGCGCTTTCCTTCCACGTCGAGCAGATTGATGGAGCCGCCGTGAGACGCCACGGCGGGATTGATCTCGGTGTCGATGATCTCCTGAAGCTGGGTCAGAAGGGAATCTTCTCCCTCGGCGCGCTCGCGCGTCACCTTGAACCCGCTCGTCGGCCCATCGCTGATAAAATCGACATGCGCCGCTTCGGCCCGCGCCACATGCTCGGCCGGGGAGAAAACACCGATGCTGTCGCAATCGAGGCGCGTGAAGTTTTCGACATCCTCATCCTTCACGAGGTCGAGCTTGTAGCCGCCCTCAAAGCTGATGAGAATTCCGGCGAACCCGCCGCCGTTCGACTCCATGATTTCCTTGATCTTGCTGACAGCACCCTCGGTGATATTCATCGGATTCGCTCCAGATGGTTGAGTCGTAGATACCAGACTAATTTCGTCCGGGATGATACCACGAAACACAATAAAGGCAATCCGATCGGACCACCGATGAGGGGAAAGACCGGCCCCGGTTCATTCCGTCACCACCCGGACCCGAAGACATAAAACCTTATAAAATCAACAATATCAAATATTTAAACAAATTCATCCCTTTTTCTACCGGACGCCGGCCGTTCCGCCCCGCCGGGGATCCGCGGCGGCCGCGAGACTTCCGTCCGGCGAGATTTCCACGACATGAACGCCGCCGTAATAGGGGTCATGAAACGGACGGCGGACCACTTCGAAATCCGCCCGGCGAAGCGTCTCCTCCCAGGCCGGTCCGGTATCTCCCTCGGCTTCGAGGGGGCCCGCGTCGCAATGGACGCGGGGCGCGTTCACCGCCGCCTGCAGCGGCATCCCCAGATCGAAGCGGTTCATGATCACCTGTGCGACGGCGGTGGGGATGCGGTAGGAGCCGGGGCTTCCGATCGCGAGCCGGGGCGAGCCGTTTTCCAGAATTACCGCAGGGGAATATCCCGCCATCGGGCGGCGGCCCGGCCCGATGGAATTCCCGCGCCCCGGCCGGGGGTCCATCCAGTTCGTATGGTTGTTGAGAAGAATCCCCGTCCCCGGAACGATGATGCCCGAGCCCCAGGCCATGCCGAGCGTCTGGGTGTGACAGACGGCGTTGCCCTTCCCGTCCACGATGGTGAAATGGGTCGTCGAGCCCGGCTCGCGGTCGTGCCCATGCGGCCTGGCCATTGGCCCGTTCCGCGCGATCTCTTCGGCGTAGGCTTTGCTCTGAAGTTTTTCCACGGGCGCGTCGAAGTGAAGCGGGTCGCCATAGACCGAAAACCGATCCCGGAAGGCCGCGCGCATGGCTTTCGCCAGCGCCAGCACCCGCTCGGTCTCGGAGGATGCTTTCATATCCGGAACCAGGCATTCCATCAGGTTCAGGATCTGGATCATGAGTAAACCGGAAGAAGGCAGGGGCGCCGTAGAATAAGAAAGGCCGCGGTAGGAGGCTTGCAGGGGATCGGGCGTGCGGATTTTGTAGGAGGCCATGTCCGACTCTGCGAGAGGCCCGCCGCCCCGCTTCACCTCTTCGCAAACGGCTTTGGCGATCTCTCCTTCATAGAAAACACCGGGGCCTTCTCCGGCGATCCGCCGGAGGGTGGCGGCGAGATCGAGCTGGCGAAGAAGATCGCCTTCGCCGCGCGGCCTGCCGCCGTCCGTATGAATTCCGGCGAATTCGGAGAAGGATTCCGCCAGCCCCTCAAAACGGGGGTTGTCCTGGTGAAAGCGGTAGAACCAGTTGACGGGGACGCCGCCCTCCGCCAGCTGGACGGCATCCTCAAAAAGCCGCGCCCAGGGCAGCCTTCCGAAATCCCGGTGGACGGCCTCCAGCCCGCGAAGAAGGCCGGGAACCAGTATCGAACGGTGCCCCCGGCTGTGATCCTCGCCGACGTGCGTTCCGTCCTCTTCGCAGGGAAACATCCCGGGCCGGGCGGCGCGGGCGCATTCGTTGCCGAAGTCGATAAACCGGGCGCGCTTTTCATCCGCCCGCCAGAGAAGCGTCACCCCCCCGCCGCCGAGGCCGGAGTAGAAAGGCTCGGCGACGCCGAGCGCCAGCGAGACGGCCACCGCCGCGTCGCAGGCGTCCCCGCCCTCTTCCAGCGCCCGCAGCCCCGCCGCGACCGCACCTGGATGTGCGGCCGCGACGGCGCAGGGCTGGTCCGGCATAGAATCTAGTTTCCGGCCTGTATGGTGGCGCGGCGGTGGAGCTTGATCTGGTTGTAGACGCCTTCGATGTTGAGCTTCAGGAACTGCTTGTAGCGCCCCCAGTCTTTATATTTCGCGAGCTTGATGCTGGCCTTCATCTCGTCCAGCGACTTTCCGGCGCGCGCTTCCTTCAAAACGGCGTTGTAGAGGTCCTGGTAGAACATCCGTTGCTCGCGCGCGTCCGCCTTCACCCCCATCTTCCCGTGGCAGGTGGCGAGGGTGTCGAAATCCATCCCCTCGACCATTTTGATCGCGTCCATCCAGTCGGGGAAGTAGGAGTCGCTGAGCGTCTTGAAGCCCACCCGCTTGACCGTGATGAAATCGCACGCGTAGAGCGTGCGCTCCGCCGGGAAGTTCATGACGATCATGTTGTCCGAATGGCCCAGCCCGACGTAGGTGAGCTCCACCTTCTGGCCGCCGAGCTCCACCGTCATCTCGTCGGAAAACGTGACGTCGGGAACGGCGGTGGGGCGCTTTTCGTCAACGATGTCGGCCTTGGCGTCCGTGTGTGCGATGACGGTCGCCGTGTCGGCGAACACTTCGCCGCCCGAAATGTGGTCTTGATGGTCATGGCTGAAGATGAGGTACTTCACCGGCTTGTTGAAACGCTTGGCGAGCTCTCCCTTCAGCCACGTGGCGGCACCCTTGTTGATGGGGTCCGTGACGATGATCCCCTCGGAGGTCACCAGGAACACCGCGAAGTGGAAATTGTTCTGGAACCGGTAGAGGTTCCCGGCGATCTTCTTGATGCTGCGCTTCGGGGCTTTTGCCGCATGCGCGGCGCCCACGAAAACGAGCGCCGTCAGAAGCGCCAGCCCGATCAATACTTTCCCTCTGAATCTTTTCACCATTGGCTTCTCCACGCTGGGTCAATATGACGCGGACTCCCCGAGTCCTGTTTTTTCGGCGGCATTAAGTTCCGTTCCGGATTCTCATTGCTTTCGTTCGGCTTCCTCACAAAATGGCGGTGGCTTCGACCTCAAGAAGAAATTTGGGATTGGCGAGCCCGCACAGGACGCACAGGGTGCTGGCGGTGGGCGGGTCGCAGTCCCCGAAGTACTCGGCCAGGAGGCTCCGCGCCTTCGGGGTGTCCTCCTGGCGGACGACGTAGATCGTCACCTTCACCACGTCGGCGAACGCCGCACCGGCGGCGGCGAGAGCGTCCCGAAGGTTCGACATCACCTGCTCTTTCTGGGCCTCGAAATCGCCCTCGCCGACAACCGCGCCGTCGGCGCTGGCCGATACCTGACCCGCGCAGAACACCATGCGCTTCGCGCCATCGACCGCGATGACGTGGGAGTAGCCGGCGAAGGGCTTGTGCAGACCATCCGGCTGGTAGGCGGTCTTTTCCATTTTCCCCTCTATTGAAATCCCTGCGCCTAGACCTCGAAAATCTTCTGGGGCGTCTTGTGAATGCACGCGCCGGCGCCGTCCTCGCCGATCAGGTAGTTGTCGCAGATCCAGATGAAGTGCGTGTCCACCGCGTACATCGGGTGGACGGTCATGTTCATATTCGCCTCGATGGTCATCGGCTCATCGTCCCGGATGAGCGGCCGCTCCACGAGGTCGTAGCCCTGGCCGTGGGCGTACACCCGCCGCTCCTCTGGCCGGTTCTTGCTGCGCATGAAGGCGTTGTGTGCCGCGAAGATCTCGCTGCAGGGCGTCCCCGGCTTCATCATGTCGATGGTCCGCCGCTGCGCCTCGAGAATGATCTCGAGCCCTTCCTTGAGCTCCCCGGACGCCTTCCCGGCGACGAAGGTGCGGCCGAGCTCGGCGTAGAAGCCGCCCGGGCCGTTGTTCTCCACCAGAAGCGAGAACTGATCGCCCTCGCGGATCTCGCGGCCCTGGAAATGGCGCAGGCGGATTCGCGCGGGCTCGCCCATCGGGGCCGAGGCGCAGAGATAGATTCCCTGCTCGCTGCCCAGATCCTGCCCGACGTGCTGCGCCTCGTGGGCGATCTCGAAGTCCTTCATTCCGGGCCGGAAGACTTTCAGGGCGGCCTCCATGGCGGCGTCCTGAAGGGCAGCGGTCTTCCGGATGAACTCGAGCTCTTCCTCGCTCTTGATGACCTTGATGCGGTCCACGAGGTCGGTCGCGTCCACGAACTTCGCGCCGGGCACGGAGCCGTTTTTCAGAAATTCGCAGAAAGCCGCCGACATCATGCTCGTCCCGACGAGGCCGACCGTTTCGTACCCCCTCGCCTTCAGCTCCTCCGCGACCAGCTCGGCGTCGTAGTGCTTCGCATAATGAACCGAGGCGAAGTAATGCGCGGTATGGGCCTTCCGGACACCCCGGTCCGCCGAGCCTTCGATCTCAAGCGGCTCGGTCACGCCCCCTTTCGGCCCCTGCCGCACCGTCATCATGTGATCGTCGCGGGGGAAGACCACGGTGTCCGGATAGCCGTTCCGCGCCGGGATGTCGGTGAAATACTTGACGTAGCCGCCGATGTACTCGTTGAAGCCCTGCATCACGAGAACGTCGATGCCCTGCTCCGCCATCGCCGCCCGGACCGCCTTCCACCGGCGCTCGAGCTCGCCAGTGGATATGGGATTTACGACCCGCTCCATGTCCAGCATACCTGTCTCCTCAGATCCGCGAATGACGCAAGATGAATTTCATCGCTCCACGATATTGATCATGCTCCGCCGATCGCCGTTCATGTAATGACGGAGGTTCTCCTCGAATATGGGAAGTACCTGCTCGATATAATTGTCGCTCATCCCGCCGACGTGGGGCGTGATGACGACGTTCTCCATTTTCCAGAGCGGGCTCTCCGCCGGCAGGGGTTCCTCGAAAAAAACATCCAGGCCCGCGCCCGCGATCTCTCCCGATCGCAGCGCCTCGATCAAAGCCGCCTCGTCCACGACCCCGCCCCGCGCGATGTTGATCAAAAAGGCGGTGGGCTTCATCGCAGAGAGCAATTCCGCGTTCACAATCTTGTCGGTCTCCGGGGAGTGGGGCACCGTCAGAATCAGAAAATCCACTTCCCCGGCTGCCTGAAGGAGTTCTGCGCGGGGATAAAACTTATCGAACGCTTCCAAATCTCTCGGGGTGGCGGTGATGCCGACGACCGTCATCCCGAAGGCCTTGCACTTCCG
>CAMYJL010000258.1:0-1259 GCA_947258645.1 uncultured Nitrospinota bacterium | reverse complement strand
CGGTTGAGGCTGAGCATGAGGAGGATGGCCATCTCCGACATCTGGGGCGCGTGGACCCCCCGCGTGGTCGTGATCAGGACATCCTCCCCGAGCGAGCCGAACTCGAGAACATTGTCCACCCCGCTCGTGAAGGCCTGAATCCACCTCAGCTTCGGAGCCTTCCGGACGTCTTCCTCCATCAGGCGCGGGGCGATGATCGCGAGGATATCCGTCTCCGGCAGGAAGGGGCCGGCTTCTCTCCGGTCCCGCGCCGCCGAAATGGAAATCCCGGGAAAACCGGGCCGAAGGCGCTCGGCGTACTCCTCCGCCTGCACGTCGATGATGAGCAGGTTGGTCATCCGGATTCCTTAACGAAACCAGTCGCCCTACGGCTCGACGACGACCTTGAGCGCCCCGCCGATCCGGTCGCGGAATGTTTCCATCGCCGTGGTGAACTCGCGCAGGGGGAACTTGTGCGTCACGAGCTCCGCGAGGCGCAGCGCCCCGCTCTGCGTGAGGGCGAGCACCTCGGGCAGGCAGTTCGGCGCGGCCCGCGAGCCGACCACCTCGATCTCGTCCAGTACGAACCGGTGGAGCGGAAGCGGCGCCTTGTCCTGGGTGATGCCGCCCACGACGACGCGCCCGCCCTTCTTGATCATCTCGACCGCCTGGACGATGGTCTCGGCCGTCCCGGCGCATTCGAGCACGACGTCCGGCCCGACGCCCCCGGTGGTCTCCTGCACGAACGCCATCACGTCGGTTTTCGTCACATCCACGGTCTCGTAGCCGAACTCTTTCGCCTTTTCCAGGCGGCTCCCGCGCCCGGCGACGATGACCCGGCCCGCTCCGAGCGCCCGGGCGCACTGATAGGTGATCGAACCGACCGCACCGGGGCCGATGACGACGACGGTGTCACCCGCCTCGATGTGTCCCTGTTTCGCGATGTGGAGGGCGATGCCCGCCGTGTCGAGCAGGGAGGCTTCGGCGAGGTCGAAATCGTCCGGCAGCTTGGCGATGGAGCGCACGTTGGCGTTGATATACTGGGCGTAGGCGCCCTGGGCGGTCATGCCGTACTGGCGGTGGCCGGCTGCCATGTTTCCGTAGTTGAGGCAGAGGTTGTAGCGCCCCTTCATGCAGTTGCGGCAATGGCCGCAGCCGACGGCGGAGCTTCCGGCCACCTTGTCGCCCGGCTTCACCGCCGTGACGCCCGGACCGACCCGCTCGACGACACCGGCCCACTCGTGGCCGATAATGAAGGGCCATTCGGGCGGCCACATCGG
>CAMYJL010000257.1 GCA_947258645.1 uncultured Nitrospinota bacterium | reverse complement strand
CGATATCGGCTTCGACCTAGTCGGCGGCCCGGTCGAAGTGACGCCGACGGCGCACTACATGATGGGCGGGGTCAAGATCGACGTGAACTGCCGGACGAACCTGCCCGGCCTGTTCGCGGCGGGCGAGGACGCGGGCGGCACCCACGGCGCGAACCGCCTCGGCGGAAACGGGGTGGCGAATTCCACCGTCTTCGGCGAAATTTCCGGCGAGACGATGGCCGAAGAGGCGGCGGGCGCGGCGCTCGAGGATTTCGATCGGGACGCCGCCGAAAAAGCCCGGTCCGATGCGCTGGGTGCGCTGGGCGCCGGCGAGACGCCGTACCCGGTTCGGGCCGATCTGAAAGAATTGATGTGGGAAAAGATTGGTCTCCGGCGGAACGGGGCGGATTTGAAATCCGGCCTCGGCGATCTGGAGGCGCTGGGGGAGCGCGCCGGCGATGCCCGGGCGGAGGGCGGAGCGGCCTACAACATCGTCTGGCAAAATATTTTGGATGTCCGCAACCAGATCGCGGTGGCCCGGCTCATCGCACGGAGCGCGATGGAGCGCGACGAAAGCCGGGGCAGTCACTACCGCGACGATATGCCCGATGCGAAAGAAGATGATCTATACAATGTTTTCATTTTCAAGGACGGTGATCGCGATGCGGTGGAGCGCCGCCCCGTGCGCTTCACCCGCCTGAAGCCGGGTGAGGAGCTGGCCCCCGCCGCCGCATCGCCGTGATCCGATGTCGCAACGTGCTGCTCATATAAAGGAGAAGTGATGGAATCCTCCGGCCCGCCCGTACCATCTTCGGTGTGGAACGTCGCCTCATGGCGGTCCATGTATCCGGGAATGTGGTCCTGGGTGGTTCAGCGCCTCTCGGCGGTGGTTCTTTTAATTCTTTTTCCGTTTCATGTGCTGAACCCTTACATCGCCTGGCTCCGGCTGGCGGTGCTCGCGCTGGTGATCCTGCACGGGATGCACGGCCTCAAGGTGATCCTGACGGACTTCGGCTTTCCCGCCCGTCATCAGCGAAGGCTTCTCTGGGCGCTCGCCGCCGTGGGCGTCGCGGCCTTTTTTGCGCTGGGCTTTCTGCGGAGAGCCTTCTGGGGATTTATCTGATGGCAGCGGGCGAGATTCGGTTCCGCGTCCGGCGCGGCGGCGGGGCGGACGATCCCGAAGCGCGCTACCAGACCTACACGCTGCGGGTCCGCCCGCGCATGACGGTTCTCGACGCGCTGGTCGCGATTCAGAACGGGCAGGACCCTTCTCTCGGCTACCGCTACTCCTGCCGGGTGGGGATGTGCGGCACCTGCGCCCTCCAGGTGAACGGGCGGCCGCGCTGGGCCTGCCGGACGCGGCTGCAGGCGCTCGGGGAGCGCGTCACTCTCGAGCCGCTGACGAACTTCCCCGTCCTGCGCGATCTCGCCGTGGACATGACCCCGTTTTTCGACAAGATGAAGCGCGCCCGCGCCTGGGCCGAACCGACCGGGGCGGCGTCCAGCGAGCCGGCGCGGATTCCCCCGGAGAGCAGGGAGCGGGGCCGCATCGAACCCCACATCGAGTGCATCACCTGCGGAATCTGTTATTCTGCGTGCAGCATGGTGGGCCACGATCCGGCATTTCTGGGCCCCGCGGCCCTGAACCGCGCCTATACCCTCGTATGCGACAGCCGCGACGAAATCGGGCCGAACCGTCTGGCGAACCTGGCCGATGAGCACGGGATCTGGCGCTGCCACAGCCAGTTCAACTGCACGGAGGCGTGCCCCAAGGGGATCAGCCCCACCGCCGCCATCCAGGGCCTGAAGCGCCGTGCGGTGGCGGACGGGGCGAAATCATTTGTCGGTTCCATCCTCCGGGGGCGCGCGCCCGGGGCATAAGACGCTGCCAACCATTTCCCCTCTTTGAGAGGGGAGTCAGGAGGAAGATTCGATGCCGACCACGACGGACCAGGCCATCGGCGCCGATCTCATTCGCGAGGTCGCCTTTGAGCTCAACCGGCGCGCCGCGATTCATATTCCGGACGACGTCCGGGAAAACATCCGGGGCATGGCCGAGCGGGAGACGGAGAAGCTCTCGAAGTTCGTCCTCCTCGAGATCGTGAACAACTACGAGGTGGCCGACGAGGACAACGTGCCGATGTGCGCCGACACGGGGCTCCCGCGCTTCTACGCCAAGGTGGGAAACGAGGCGCGGTTGGAGGGAGGCTTTGTCGCCCTCGAGCGCAGCATCCGGGAGGCGACGGCGCGGGCCACGGCGGAGATTCCCCTCCGGCCCAACCGCGTGCATCCGATCTCGCGGAAGGATCACAACAACAACGTCGGGATCCACGCGCCGAACGTCGATTACTCGTGGGAGCCGAACGCCGAATGGGTGGAGCTCACCGCGTTTCACAAGGGCGGGCTCTTTGGCGGCGACTACCGGATGCTCTTTCCCGGCGACGGGGTCGACGGCATCCGGCGGTTTTATCTCGATGTCATCAGCGAATTCTTCAAGCGGGGCCTCTCCTGCCAGCCCGCCATCGTCGGTATCGGGATCGGCGGGACGAAGGACACCTGCGTCCGGCTGGCGAAAGAGGCGGCCTGCCTGCGCGTGGTGGGCGATCGGAACCCCGACCCCGAGATCGCTGCGCTGGAAGAGGAACTCGTCGGGCTCGGCCAGCGGACGAGCCTGAGCGCGATGGGCTTCAAGGGACAGGGCGCCGTCATGGACGCCCACATCGAGGTGGCCTACACCCATACGGGCGGGATGCCCGTCTCCATCCACCATCAGTGCTTCGCCCTCCGCCGCGCCACCGCGCGGATTCACGCGGACGGGCGGGTGGAATACCGCGAGAACCCGGAATGGTTCACCGACTATTACCGGCGCGAGACGGTGAGCTGAGCGCGCCTGTTTTGCGCATATGACCGTGAAGGTTTTGACATGAACGAGACGAACACTTCCGACCTGCCGATGGATGAGCACACGCTCGAGACGCCAGTGACGCCCGATGCGCTGGCGAAGCTCAAGCTCGGCGACGTCGTCTATATCGACGGCACTGTCTTCACGGGCCGGATCGGGCTCTACAAGAAACTCTTCGACGAAAAGGCCGAGCCGCCGGTGGACATCCGCTCGCTCACGAACGTGACGTTTCATTGCTCGCCCGCCGTCGGGGAAACGTCTCCCGGCGAGTGGAAGGTCTCCGCCGTGACGGCGACGGCGAGCTTCCGCTTCGAGAAGCACCTGCCCATGCTGATGGACGATCACGGCGTGCGCGTCGTGATCGGCAAGGGCGGCATGTCTCAGGAGTTCTACCAGAATCACTTCAGGCGCCTCGGCGCGGTGTTTCTCAACACCGTGGGCTACGGCATCGGGGCGCAGTACGGCCGGGGCGTCAAAAAGGTCGAGGCCGTGCATTGGCTGGACGAGCTCGGGATCGCGCAGGCCTTGTGGGTTTTAAACGTCAAGCGCTTCGGGCCCTTCCTCGTCGAGTGCGACACCGAGGGAAGGAGCCTGTACCAGATGGCGCTGAAGGAAACGAACGCGGAGCTCATGCAGCTTTATGAAGGTCTGCCCCTGCCCACGCTCAAGAGAATGGGCGAGGTCCACAACCCCGAGGACGAAGTGTTCTGATTTTTCCCACCGCTGACAGGCCTGAATCCAGTTTCTTTTTTGGGGAATGATTTCGAGATGAAAAAAACGGACGCCCTCCGGGCGAACCGCGCCCGGATGAAGAGGGAATTCGACGCGCAATCCAAGATCGGACGCTTCGGGAAAACCGGCCTCGCGCGGATCGCCTTCACCCCGGAGTACAACCGGGTGCGGGAGCTGGTGCGGGGGTGGATGGACGCCGCCGGGCTCAAGACGCGCGTGGACGCGGTGGGCAATCTTTTCGGCCGGAAGGAGGGAAAGGGGAAGGGGCTCCCCGCCGTGATGGCCGGCTCCCATCTCGACTCCCAGAATCCGGGCGGGCGCTTCGACGGGCCCGCCGGCGTTCTCACGGCGCTCGAGGCCGTCCGCCGGATCGGCGAGACGGGCGCCGCGCACGACCACCCGCTCGAAGTGGTCGCCTTCATCGGGGAAGAATCCGCCTGCGGCATCACGACGTTCGGGAGCGCCGTTCTCTCCGGCGAGGTCGGGGTGAAGCAGATGCGGGCGGCGGTTCATCCGCCCACGGAAAAATCGGTTTACGACGCCCTTCGCGCGGCGGGCGGCCATCCTACGCGGGCGAAGTCGTGCATCCTCCCGAAAAAATCCCTGAAAGCATTTCTCGAACTTCATATCGAGCAGGGCGTCATCCTGGAATCGGCCCGGGTGCCCATCGGGGTTGTCGATACCGTCGTCGGCGCGCACCGGGGGACGGTCGTCTTTAACGGCGTGACGGCCCATTCGGGCGGCCAGACGATGCCCCACCGGCGGGACGCGGCGATGGCCGCCGCCGAGTTCATGGTCGCGATGGAGTCCACCGCCCGGCGCGCGCCGGATCGCCACCGTATGACGCTCACCTTCGGGGTGATGTCCGCCCAGCCGGGCTGGGTGTCCATCGTCCCCGGCGGGGCGGAGATTTCGTTTGATTTAAGGAGCAAGAGCGCCGCCGCTTCCGGGGCGATGCTCGCGCGGATGAAGAAAACGCTGGAGCGCATCCGGAAAAAGCGCGGCGTAAGGGGAAAAGTCAATTTGAGCATGAAGCATTCACCCTGTCCGGCTTCCCCGGGGATTCGCCGCGCACTGGCCCGGGCGGCGGAGGAGACGGGGTATTCCCGGCTGACTCTCGCGAGCGGCGGAATCCATGATGCCTGCCGGATCGCGACGCTCTGCCCCATCGGCATGGTTTTCGTCCCCTCCGTGAAGGGCCTCTCGCACACCCCGGCCGAGTTCACGAAGTTCTCCGACCTGGTCGCCGGAGCGGAAGTTCTGGCCGCCGCGATTCTTCGTCTGGCGGACAAGAAAGTGAAGGCCTGAACGCTCAATCCGTCCGGTAGCGGGCCGTGATCGGCTGGCTCGAGGTGTTCCATCCCGGAATGACGAGGGACGAGGGGCCGGGAGACCCGCCCGCGACGAAGAGCAGGATGTCGTCCGGCTCGTGAACCATCGGCACCGGAAAATCGTCGTCGCCGTGATCCACCCAGTCGGGCCAGCGCGACAGCTCGGGGCCCCGGTAGCGCCCCCCCTGCTTTAAAAGCCCGAGCGGCATCCGGGCGCGCTCGAAAATCTCCCGCTTCACGTCCGCGAGGGTGAGCCCCCCCTTTTCCAGAATCTCCACGTGATCGGGCGCGATCACGATCCCCCAGTTCACGCGGGTGTAGGCGTTCGTCGTCCCCATCGTGCACATCGTGCTCGCGATGGTGGTGAGGACGCCGTCCGGCTCGGAGCTGACATCGTCCATCGCGATGCGTGGCGGCTCGGCGTTGAAGACGGTCAGGACGT
>CAMYJL010000256.1 GCA_947258645.1 uncultured Nitrospinota bacterium | reverse complement strand
GTACTTTTTGATAAACGAATAGAGTGTGGGCCTGCTGACGCCGATCTCTTTTGCGGTTCGGGAGATGTTTCCGCCGTGTCGTGCGAGCGCCTCCTCGACGTGGATTTTCTCGACCTCTTCTTTCGCCTGTCGGAGGGAGAGGTCGTCCATGGCGACCTGCCTGATGGCCCGCTCCGGCTTGAGCCCCAGGTCGCCGGCATCGATGCGCTCGCCCTCGGCCATCACCACCGCCCGGCGGATGCAGTTGACCAGCTCGCGCACGTTGCCGGGCCAGGGATAGGCCCGGAGGGCGTCGAGCGCCTCGGGGGAGAGGCCCTGAAGAGGCAGGTTCGACTCGCGGGCGAAGCGCTGGAAGAGACTCTGGGCGATGATCACCTTGTCCTCGCCCCGCTCCCTCAGGGGGGGCAGCGAAAGCGCCAGCACGGCCAGGCGGTAGTAGAGGTCTTCCCGGAACTCGCCCATCGCGATGGCCTTTTCGAGATCCTTGTTCGTCGCCGCGACCACGCGCACGTTGACCTGCATCGTCTTGGTGCCGCCGACGCGCTCGAAGCGGAAATCCTCGAGGAAGCGCAGGAGCTTGACCTGAAGGGCGAGGGGGAGTTCTCCCACCTCGTCGAGGAAGAGCGTGCCGCCCTGGGCGATCTCGACCTTTCCCTCTTTACGGGAGACGGCGCCGGTGAAGGCGCCCTTCTCGTATCCGAAGAGCTCGGCCTCGATGAGATTTTCGGGAATCGCGCTGCAGTTGATGGCCACGAAGGGCCCCTGGGCGCGGGTGCTCTCCTGATGGATGGTGTGCGCGGCGAGCTCCTTGCCCGTCCCGCTCTCCATCGTTGGCCGCAAACTTCTTGAGCATCGAGAAGATCTCGCGCATCTCCGAGCAGGCGCCGATCAGGCCGCTCTCGAGTTCTTCGTGGGCGGGGAGGTGATTGGTAAGGATTTGGTAGTTCATTTGGCTGATTCCTCTTGGTTCCCGAAAAGTGAAAAAGTCCGTTTGTATGACCGAAAATGAATCATTCAACTGCTCTCGGGGAGTGTATTAACAAGAAACATGCCAATTGTTTTTACTGGATGTAAAATGTCTTATATCAATAAGTTACGTAAATTCTTCTAAAATTTCAGACGTAAAGGGGCTGTAAATCGATTTTACATTGCGGGTCGTTGGGTAAAAAAGATTTACATACTGCAAATTCTCCTGCACGGGCGTGGGGCGGATGGTGGCCTGGAAGAGGGAATGTCGATTTAACTATATGAATTTAAAATACTTATCCGATTGGTCGGCACCGCGGAACACCGGTTTGGCTGAGCGGGGTGTTGAACGGGACCGGACGCAGGCATTGGCGGCGGCCATGAGACCGGACACTGCAGCGAGGGGGATCGGCGGCGGGTGGCCGGGGCCAAAGCGGGAGGAGGAGGGTGTTCCGGTCCAGGCGTCCTGGAATCACCCCCGGTTCGGAGCGCCCAGAAGGCGGGAGATGGTGTTCCCGGTTTGGGTGACGGCTTCGATGTGGGTTTGCCATCGGTTTCTGTTCATTCTCAAGGCGGGGGTTGCCGTGCTGATGGCTCCCACGACTTCCCCCCTCGCGTTAAAAATGGGGGCCCCGATTCCGGTGACATCTACCCGGAATTCCCCCTTGTTGATCGCGTATCCCTGTTCCCGTATTTTTTTGCACTCGCGCCGTAGCTTGTCGGGCTCCACGATGGTGAGAGACGTAAAGCTTGTCAGCCCTTTCTCGATGACCTTTTCCAGGCGCTCGGCATCGAAAGCGAGCATGGCTTTTCCGCTTGAAACACAATAGGCGGGGGCCGTACCCCCGACGTTTGTCTGGCTCACGATCGCCTGGCGGCAATCGATCTTGTCCAGATAGGTAATCTGGGTATCCTCCAGTACCGTGAGCAGAACATTTTCGTCGATGGTGTCCCGGAGCCGCTCCATCTCGGGGATCGCGACGTTTCGAAGCCCGACGTCTTCGATGGCCTTGCACCCCAGCTCGAAAAGCCGAAGCCCCAGATAGAACTTTCCGCTCTCGAGATCCCTCCGGACGAAACCGAGCGATTCCATCGTCGAGAGAAAGCGGGAGACCGTGCTTTTCGGCATGCCGAGGGCGTGGGCGAACTCGTTCACCCCGACAGGGGTAGGGCCTTTCATCAGGGTTTCAAGAATTTGGGCTGATTTTTGAAGTGATTGATTCATCGAACCCGCCAAATTTTGAATACAGTTGAGTCGGATTTCTGCCGGCAGAAAATTCGCTTCTCCTCGAAGCGGAATCGCCTTGACGGTGACTGGGTGGTTCCATTATCTTTCCTCTATCCAGAATTTGCAACCTGGTTTCAATAATTGGAACAAAGCGGTTTTCTGTTCCGTGGTGATACCGGGCCGAAACTCCGCCGGAGGAGGCGGAGCGAACCACCGGTTTGCATCCCGGGGGGTGTACCCGAACCGGCGGGCATTTCTATAGGTGATGACGCATGGAGACCCAGGGCTGGTTTTCGGTCCAGGAGTTTGTGCCGGGAACCTTTCAGGTGACCGAGGGCGAGGAGAACGGGTTCCGGTTCCAGTCTTTCCTTTTTCTGGGCGAGAGGAAGGCGCTGGCCGTGGACGGGGGGCTCGGGGTCGCCAACCTGCGGAAGCTTTACGAAAGCATCACGGACCTTCCGATCGACTTCATCCTCACCCATACCCATTGGGACCATCTCGTGAATTCCAGGGGAAAGGGCCTGCTGGCGGAGGATCGCGCAGCGCCCGCGCGGGCGATGCTGAAGCGGATCGGCCTTCCTCTACCCGAGGCGTTTGATCTCGACGCCTACGAGATTCGGCCCTGCACGTTCGGATGGACGCTTGACGAAGGAGACTCGTTCGACATCGGTGGCCGGCGGTTCCGCGTATTTGAAACGCCGGGGCACTCCCACGACAGTATCTCGCTGCTCGACGAGAAAGAGGGCGTTCTTGTCACGGGCGATCTCGTCAAGCCGCATCACATTCTTTTTCTCCAGCTCCCGACGTCCTCGCTATCGGACTACGGGCCCTCTCTCCGCAAGCTCGAAGCTGTTGCGGGCGAGGTGAAGTGGATCTGTTCCGGGCATACGGCGCCGTTCGATGACCCCTCGATCCTCGGGGAGATGGCCGGTTTTATGGAGGAAATCGAGGCGGGCGGGCACGAGCCGCCCAAAAAGGTGGACGGCGACTACTGGGGGATCGTGGACGAATACCGAGCCGAGCGCTTCAAGGTCTGGATACAGGATCACGCAAGGCGCTAGCGCTTTTTTTTGGGGGCTATATGGAAATTTCACCGGGGAGATTCAGACATGCCAGATAAGAACGTTCGCCGCCGCGACGGCCAACAATGGCTCCTGGATTACATCGCGAAGACGGCCGGCATGGTGCAGAACTTCGAGGATGACAAATTCGAGCTGCCGCGCGGCGTCAAGAGCTACAAGATGATCAGCAAGCTCCAGGGCGAGGACGCCTTGCACAAGGAAACCGTCGCCCGGGCCACGGAGGAGGCGGGACACCCTGAAACGGCCCTGGAATTGTATGTCAAGGCGGTCGAGTCTTACCGGAAAGCCCAGCACACCATTTTCGAGGACGATCATCCCCAGAAGCTGAAACTCTACGATGGCCTCACGCGGTGCTACGACCGCGTCATGGCGCTTGCGGATTATCCGATTGAGCGGATCGATGTGCCCTTCGAAGGGCAGCAGATACAGATTCTTTTGCATTTGCTTCCCGACAGGCGGGCGGCTCCCTGCATTCTTTATGTTCCGGGGATGGACCAAACAAAGGAGTTTTATCCCTACGTTTATCAGAACGATATGCTGCGCCGCGGGATGCACGCCTGCGCGATTGATGGTCCGGGTCAGGGGATGTCGAACATCCGTAAGATCCGGGTGACGGCCGACAACTATGAAAGGGCGGCGAAGGCGGTCATCGACTATCTCGTTAGCCGGCCCGAGATTGACGCCGAAAAAATCGGCGTGTTCGGCATCAGCATGGGCTCGTTCTGGGGTCCGCGAATCGCCGCGAACGACCCCCGGGTCAAGGCATGCGCGGGGGCCAGCGCCACCTTCACGAACAAAAATCATATTTTTAACGTTTCATCTCCCCGGTTTAAGCAGATTTTCATGTACAT
This sequence comes from uncultured Nitrospinota bacterium, assembly GCA_947258645.1. Lineage (GTDB taxonomy): Bacteria > UBA8248 > UBA8248 > UBA8248 > UBA8248 > CAMYJL01. The sequence continues at coordinate 3,961 of CAMYJL010000256.1, read as the reverse complement.
GGCCGGCATTTCCGATGAAGACGCCTTTGACGAGATGGCGGAGCGGATGACGCTGATTGGCCACGCCGGGAAGATCAAATGTCCGACGCTGCTGGCGACCGGCGAATTCGACCCGTTGAGCCCGGTCGAGGATGGCCTGGAGGTCTTTGGCGAATTGGGCGGGCCCAAGGAGCTTTGGGTTCTCGAGAATGAATTCCACCGGGTCTGGACCATGGAGGGGCTCGGTGGATTGGACTTGAATCCGTTTGCGGTGGACTGGCTGTGCGACGCCCTGGACGGAAAAATCCCGCCGGGCCACAACAAAACCGTCTACATCCCGCAAAAGAGCGGGCGCGGCGCGTTCGACGGCCCCCTGCCGGATGATTATCCCGGCAGGTGGTAGCCAGAAGGAGGGAGACCGATTCCGACTCAGTTCCATTGGGCGCTTTGCTCGTTTAACGCCGGAGACGGGCACCAGATCAACCCCAAGGTGCCCGAGCGCCCGGCCACGCTGGATTATCTCACCCGGGTCGTTCAGGCGGCGGAGGAGGCGGGCTGCGTCAACATCCTCGTCCCCACCGGCACGCACTGCGTGGACAGTTGGGAGACGGCCGCCGCGATATCTATGAAGACCCGGAAGATCAAGTTTCTCGTCGCTTTCCGGCCGGGCCTGGTCGGGCCCGTCTTCGCCACCCAGCAGGCGAACAGCCTGGACTACCTCACCGGCGGCCGAATCTCTCTGAACGTGGTTTCGGGGGCCAACCAGGCGGATTTAAAGCGGTACGGCTATCACGCGCCCCATGACGAGCGCTACGAGGTGATCGAAGAATTCCTGGAGATCGTGAATCTTCTCTGGGAGGAAAAGAGCCCCGTGACCTTCAACGGGAGGTTTTTCCAGATCGAAGACGCCCACGTCTGGCCGCCCCGCGTGACGCGCCCGAATCCCACGATTTTTGTCGCGGGAAGCTCGGATAGCGGCAAGCGCGTCGCCGCCCGTTTCGGCGATGTTCATGTTTTTTTTGCATACGAACCCGAAGTCGTGGCTGCGGACGTGCGTGAGGTGCGCGAGTTGGCCTCCCGGTTTCCCCGGGAGCAGCCGCTGGAATTTGGCGTCCGGCACTGCGTATGCGTGCGCGAAACGAAAGAGGAGGCCCGCCGGGCGGCGGAGGACATGATCGGCGACGCCACTGATCTGGCCAACACCGCCACCTGGGCGGACTCGATTCGGCTTGGGGAGTCCATCAGCCAGCGGCGGATCAACGAAATGTCCTCCCGGGGCTCCTATTGGCTCACCGACACCCTCTTCATGGGGGTGAATCGGGTGCGGGCCGGCGGGGCCACGATGTTTGTCGGGACGCCGGAGATGGTGGCCGCCCAGATCCGCGAATATGTGGATGCCGGCGTGACGCATTTCATCATGCATGGCTGGCCCTACTTGGAGGAGGCGGAGATATTCGGGCGCGAGGTGATGACGCTCCTGAAAGATGTCGATCCGGTCCTATTGCCCGAGCCGGTTGAGTGACCGGCGGAGTCAAATGAGCGAAAGGGGCGGAGCAGAAAATCCCGGAAGGATTGACAGCCACAAGGAGGGTACCTATATTCGTAAAGTAAAGCTAAAAAGTAGTTTCATTATATGGAACGGCCCTCCCGTCTTTCCTCCGGCAGATGAAAGAATCTGCGCTTATGGAGGAGACATCCCATGAAACTTGCAGACAGAGTAGCCCTTGTGACCGGAGGCGGGCGCGGGATCGGCCGCGAGATTGCCCTCGCTTTTGCGCGTGAAGGTGCGGACGTCGCTGTGGCTGCGCGCACGATGGCCCAGGTGGAAGCGGTGGCGGGGGAAGTCCGCGCGTTGGGCCGGAGGTCGCTGGCCGTTCGCCTCGACCTCACCGATCGGTCGAGCATACGTGAGGCAGCCCGGGAGGTCATGGAGGAGTTCGGCCGGGTCGATATTTTGGTCAACAACGCCGGCGTGCTGAGCAAAGGGGGGGTAGCCGACCTCGACGAGTCGACGTGGGACACCACCTTGGCGATCAATCTGACGGGGCCTTTTCTCATGACCCAGGCGCTTTTGGGCCAGATGCTGGAGCGGGGAAAGGGGCGCATCATCAACATCAACTCCACATCGGGAAAAATCGGCCTTCCCTACCGAAGCGCCTACGCCGCCTCCAAGCACGGGGCCTTGGGCTTTATGAAGTCGCTCGCCAACGAGGTGGCCGAGAAGGGCATCACCGTGAACGCCATCTGTCCCGGTCTCGTGGAAACAGAGATGTGGGATTCGAGCGTGAAGAATTTCGCCGCCGAGATGGGAAATACGCCGGAGGAGACGCGGGAGATGTTCCGCCAGCGCATCCCCGTCAAACGCTACACCGAAGCGTGGGAATTTGCGCCTCTGGCGGTCTATCTTGCCTCTGACGACTCGCTGTCCGTCACGGGACAGGCCATTCAATTGGATGGGGGTTTTCTGCAATCCTGAAGAGGTGGGCGGTGGGTGCTCGATGGGGCGCTCCTCCGCTTTTGAACCCGGTCGCGAAAGAGGTGCTCCGGACCTTCGGGAGAAACTTTATTTCCCTGGCACTTTATCATTTTTGAAAGGAGGGCATTGGATGGTTCCCAAACATGAGACAGATCTCTGGGCCGTGAGCCCTTACAACTTCGCGGACGCCGTCCGATCGGAAATGAATCTTCCTGAGCGGGTCACCATCTGCGACCTCACCCTGCGCGAGGGTCGCCAGTTCGAAGGGGTCAACCTCCGGAAGGAGGAGGTGATCCTCATCGCCCAGAAGCTGGCCGAGGCGGGAGTCCCGATGGTGCAGATGCACCACGACGATCCGGAGGAGGTGAAGGAGGTCAAGGAACTGGGGCTTCCTTTCGAGGTCGAGGTGCTCGTCCACCCGACGGCGGCCCTCAACCCCGAGACCTGCCGCCATGAGGTGGACTCCTGCATGGAGTCCCGGGCGGACATCATCTGCATGGCCTTCGCCGTCTCCGACTACAACTTCGGCCTCTACGAGTCCATGGGCGGCCTTAAGATCTCGCGGGAGAAAGCACTTGAGGGAGCCTGCGAAGCGGTCCGCTACGCCAAGGGGCAGGGGGGGAAGGTATGTTGTCTGCTGATGGACTTTTCCCGCCTGGATCTGGAGTGGCTCTTGAACATCTGCCGCTCGCTCGTGGACGCGGGCGCCGACATCATTCGGCTTGACGACATCTGCGCCCCAATCATCCCCGCCGTCTACAAACACCATGTCCGCAAGGTGAAGGAGGTCATCCCGAACACCACGATCGCCGTTCACTCCCACAACGATTTCGGGCTTGGGACAGCGGCCCTGTTCGCCTCGCTGGAGGGCGGGGCGGACATCATCGACGTCGGAGTAAACGGCATCGGCGAGCGCGCGGGCATCCCCAACCTCGCCGAGGTGGCGGCGATCGCGAAGATTTTCTACGGCTTCGACACGGGGGTCCGGCTGGAGAAGATGTGCGAGCTTTCCCGCCTGGTCGCCGATATCTGGAAGGTGCCGCTGTATCCCAACCTGCCGGCGGTGGGGGAGCGCGCTTTTGCCCACGGGGCCGAGGTGCACTATGTGCTGCCCGAGGGGGACCGGTGGTCATTCAACGCATGGGCGCCGGAGACGGTGGGGAACAAGAGCCACATCATGTGGTGTCACTACTCGGGTCCCTTTGCCGTGCGCCGGAAGGCGAAAGAGCTGGGTCTTTCACTGAGCGAGAAACAGGCTGGCGAGATGCTCGAGCTCATTCGGGAGCATATCCGGTGGCGCAAGCGGACGGTCACTGCCCAGGAGTTTCAGGAGTTGGCCCAAACGTTAAGCACCTAGGTTTTGCGTTCAGGATTCTTCAGCAAGCCACTCTATCTAACATAATGGAGAAGGGGGGGTATCATGATGATAAAACGGAAATGCAAAACGTTGGGATGGTTGGGAGTCGCTCTTTGTATTTTGTCCATTGCCGCGCCTGTCGAGGCGGC
>CAMYJL010000255.1 GCA_947258645.1 uncultured Nitrospinota bacterium | reverse complement strand
GGAGATCACCGCCAAGGGGGGCGATGTCCTTTTTGTCGGCACCAAGCCCCAGGCCCAGGAAATCGTGACCGAAGAATCCATCAAAGTGGGGATGCCCTATGTCACGGTGAGATGGCTGGGTGGCACGCTGACGAACTTCGCGACCATCAAGAACTCCATCGCCCGGCTGGTCGAACTGGACGGCATGAAGAGCGACGGTACGTTCGATTTGCTGGCGAAGAAAGAGTCCGTTCGCCGGGAGAAAGATCGCCTGCGCCTGGACAAGTTCCTCGGCGGGATCAAGACGATGGGAAGCCTCCCCCAGGCGATGTTTGTCGTCGATGCCTCTCACGAGCACATCGCCGTGAGGGAGGCGGTGAAACTCGGGATTCCGGTCGTGGCGATGCTGGATACCAACTGCAATCCCGACGGGATTACGCACGTTCTCCCCGGCAATGACGACGCGCTCCGCTCCATTCGGCTTTTTGTGTCCCGCGTGGGCGAGGCCATCGCCGAAGGCGTGGCCTTGCGGAAGGACGGCGCGGAGGGCAAGGCGGGCGCCCAGATCGCCGGTGGCGACAAGGTGGCCCGGGAGATCATGGCCGCGGCCGAAAAGGATGAGACGACAGGTGCCGAAGAAAAGCCCGAAGCTCCGAAAGAGGTTTCCAGTGAGGGCTAATCGCCTCTGAGCCCGCCCGCACAGGCGTGGCCTTCGGTTCATCAATCCATCAGTTGAGAATCCATCAGTTGGAAGGAGAATTACGGAGAATGGAAGTTACTGCTCAAATGGTCAAAGACCTGCGCAGCCAGACCGGCGCGGGCATTATGGATTGCAAGGAAGCGCTTCGTGAGAAAAACGGCGACCTCGAAGAGGCCGTCCGCTATCTGCGCGAAAAAGGCCTGTCCAGCGCGGCGAAAAAAGCGGGACGGGAGGCCAGCGACGGTCTGGTGGAAAACCTGATTGCGTCCGACGGCCGCACGGGTGTCCTCGTCGAGGTGAATTGTGAAACCGATTTCGTCGCCAAGACGGATGATTTTCGGGGGCTCGTGAGTCAGGTCGCCCAGCATGTCACGGACAATGGCGCCGACAGCCTCCCCCCCAACCCGGGCGGAGAGCCCGTTCAGGAGCTCCTCACCCAGGTCATCGCGAAGCTGGGGGAAAACATGCTGGTTCCCCGCGCCGAGCGCTATCAGGTGCCGGATGGGCAGGCGGGAAGGGTGGTTTCCTATATCCACCCGGGCGGGGCGATTGGCGTCATGGTCGAGCTGCGGTGCGGCTCCGAGGGCATCGCCGGCAGCCCGGCGTTCGGAGAGATCGCCAAGGACATTGCCATGCACATCGCGGCGAGCAATCCGCACTACCTTCGGAGTGACCTGGTTCCGGAGACGGTTTTGGAAAGCGAGCGGGCGATCCTCATCGCGCAGTCGAAAGACTCCGGAAAGCCGGAAAATATTATTGCCAAAATGGTTGAAGGTCGGATAAATAAGTATTTGAAAGAAATAAGCTTGATGGATCAGCCTTTTGTGAAAGATCCTGATCAGACGATTCAGGCACTGCTATCCGCCAAGTCGAAAGAACTGGGCGAGGATTTGGAAATTGCCCGATTCACCCGTTTCCAACGGGGAGAGAGTGCCGGGAGGGGAGAGGCAGAATAGCCTCCCCGCAGGATTTGGCTATCTTCCCGGCTTCTCTATCGCCGCCCGACAAACAGGAGGAGTCCTTGGGCACCGGTAACAAGTATCAGCGCATCCTGCTTAAGCTCTCCGGCGAGGCGTTGGGCGGCGAAAAGCGATTTGGTATCGACCACAGCGTGGTGGGAGAAATCGCAAACGAGATATCCGAAGTTCACCAGATGGGTCTCCAACTGGCGGTTGTCGTTGGAGGCGGCAATATTTTCCGCGGCGGGGAAGCGGCGGAAGCCGGTATGGAACGGACGACGGCCGACCACATGGGCATGCTCGCCACCGTCATCAACGCGCTCGCCCTTCAGCACGCCCTGGAAAATATCGGGATCGCCACCAGGGTTCAAAGCGCGGTGCACATGGCCGAGATGTGCGAGCCCTACATCAGGCGCCGGGCGGTGAGGCACCTTGAAAAGGGGCGGATTGTCATTTTCGCGGCCGGAACCGGAAACCCCTATTTCACGACGGATACCGCCGCGAGTCTTCGGGCGGTGGAGGTGGGGGCCGAATGCATCCTGAAGGCGACGAACGTCGACGGCGTGTATACGGCGGATCCCAAGAAGGATGACAAGGCGGAGTTCATCAACCAGCTGAGCTACATCGAGGTTCTCAACCGCCATCTCAGCGTGATGGACAGTACGGCGATCAGCCTTTGCATGGAAAACAACCTGCCGATCATTGTCTTCAACCTCCGGAAAGCGGGTAATATTCGGCGGGTGGTGAAGGGTGAGAAAGTGGGAACCCTTGTCGCGGATAGTTAGGTATTTCACCGGTTCAGTTTCGGGATTGGTTCATTCGGTAATGCTCTGATGAGCGGAACCGATTGAGCGTTTGGGAGGATGCCCTGTGGCGGTAAATGATCTTCTGGCCGAATTGAATAAGCGCATGACAGCCACCATCGAGGCTTTTAAGTCGGAGAGCGCGCGCATTCGGACAGGAAGGGCCTCCACAGCCTTGGTCAGTAACATCAAGGTGGACTATTACGGAACCGCCACCCCCTTGAATCAGCTCGCCACATTAGGTGTTCCCGAGCCCCAGCTCATCGTGATTCAGCCGTATGACGGCGGAGCGCTCCGGGATATCGAAAAAGCCATCCAGTCGGCAGAATTGGGCCTGAACCCCGCGAACGACGGGAAGGTGATCCGCGTTCCAGTTCCTCCGCTGACGGAGGATCGGCGCAAGGAAATGGTCAAGATGGTCAAGAAAATGGGGGAAGACCATAAGATTGCGCTCAGAAATATTCGCCGTGACATTAATGATGGATTGAAGTCCGAGGAAAAAGAGAAGATGATCACGGAGGACGATGTGCGGAAGGGACAATCCGAGGTTCAGAAAGTCACGGATCGATTCGTCTCTCAGATTGACCAGCTTCTTTCCGCGAAGGAAAAAGAAATTCTCGAGGTCTGACCGCTCAGGAAAGTTCCATATGGATCCCCGCATTGACCCCCGCATCGATCTGGCGCGCCTGCCCCGGCATGTCGGAATCATCATGGACGGCAACGGACGTTGGGCGAGAAAGCGCATGCTTCCCCGGATCGCCGGCCACCGGGAAGGGGTGAAGGCTGTCGATCGGATTGTTTCGCATGCCAGCCGGATGGGCATCAGGGCCCTCACCCTTTACAGCTTTTCCCTCGAAAACTGGAGTCGGCCCCGGGATGAAGTAAACGCCCTGATGGAGATTCTCGTGGAGTTTCTGGAGCGCGAGCTGAACCGGATTCTCCGGGAAGGAATCCGGTTCAACGTGATTGGGCATATCGAGGATCTTCCTCATTTCGCGCAAGATTGGGTGAAGCGCGCAATAGAGGAAACAGCCGATCGGAACGGGATGATACTCACCCTGGCGTTGAGTTACAGCGCCCGCCGGGAAATTGCGGACGCCGCTCAGGAGCTTGCCCGTGAAGCGGTGGCGGGGAAAATTTCACCGGACGATATTGACGAATCCGACGTTGCCAGAAATCTGTATACGGCGGATTTGCCCGAGCTTGACTTGCTCATCCGGACGAGCGGGGAGCTTCGCCTCTCCAATTATCTCCTTTGGCAGGCTGCCTACGCAGAGCTCTATTTCACAGACGCGTACTGGCCGGAGTTCGGGACACGCGAGTTTGAAGACGCCATTCTTTCCTTCCAGGCCAGAGTCAGAAAATTCGGCCTTACCGAAGAGCAGGTTGCCACCCGGAAAGTATGAGCGAGGCGTGATACGAATTCTCAGTGCCTTCGCGCTTGCGGTTCCCCTCCTGCTGGTCCTGTGGCTTGCGCCGCCCGCCGTATTTTTCATGCTGATTTTGATCGTCGTCTTTATCGCGGGCTGGGAGTGCAGCAGCCTTCTTCTTGCGTGCGGCTGGAACGGCAGAAAATGGGAGGGCGCTCTCGATGCCGCCGCTCTGGCCCTGGCCATCGGGGCGGGTGGCCTCATCGCCGGGCTGGCCCTGACGCTCATTGTCCTGCGGCTTCTGGTACAGGCCCTCTATGCGGAAAACCCGAGGGAAGGAATTTCGGGTGCGGGCTTCTCGGTGCTGGCCGCGCTGTGGATTGGCGGTTCCGCGGGCCTCTTTGCGACACTGCGGCCCCTCTCGGGGGGACGGGAGGCCATCATTTTTCTTCTGGCCGTGGTTTGGGCCAACGATATCGGCGCCTATTATTTCGGGCGGACGCTCGGCCGGCGTAAACTGGCCCCTTCCATCAGCCCCGGAAAAACAATCGAGGGGGCGGCCGGGGGCCTTTTCGCGGGCGCCCTCGCGGCCGCCTTCCTGTCCTCATGGATGGGGGAGGCGATCGGGGGTCTCGAAGGGGGTATGCTGATCCTGATTCTCGCCGCTGTGGTGCTCGGTATTTTTTCTCAGGCGGGCGATCTGTTTGAATCGCTGGTCAAGCGGGCGGCCGGGGCGAAGGATTCGGGTGTGTTGATTCCCGGGCATGGGGGGATTCTGGACCGGATTGACGGATTGCTCCTGGCGGCCCCGCCATTTTACTATTTTCTCCAATGGGCCGCGGTCAGGTAGTTTTGGGCTAGGAAACCAACATGTCACGAAAAATCGCCATTCTGGGTTCTACGGGAAGCATCGGGGAAAACACCCTCCGCGTGATTGCGGACCACCCGGATCGCTTCTCGGTCGTTGCGCTGGCGGCGGGCGCGAACTGGGAACGGCTGGCCGAGCAGGCGCGTGCGTTTACGCCCCGCATCGTCTCCGTCGCGAGCGCCTCCGATGCCCATCGCCTGCGCGAAAACCTGCCCGGGGACATGACGGTGCTCAGCGGCGAGGAAGGGCTTCGGGAAGTGGCCGCCGGGGCGGGCGCGGACGTTGTGGTCTCGGCCCTCGTCGGGGCTGCGGGCCTGGTCCCCACCCTGGAGGCGATTGAGGCCGGCGCCGCCATTGCCCTGGCGAACAAGGAAGTTCTCGTGATGGCGGGCGAGCTGGTCAAGGAACGCTGCCGGGCGCGCGGGGTCGATCTCCTTCCCATCGACAGCGAACACGCCGGGGTGGCGCAGGCGCTGACGGACCGCTCGCCGGATGAAGGCGTGCGCCGGATCATCCTGACGGCTTCCGGCGGTCCGTTCCGCACGCTCCCGATGGAATCGCTGGCCGGAGTCACGCCGGGGGAGGCGCTTTGCCACCCGACCTGGAAGATGGGCCCCAAGGTGACGATCGATTCCGCCAGCTTAATGAACAAGGGTCTGGAACTGATCGAGGCGAAGTGGCTGTTCGATCTGGCGCCGGATCAGGTGGACGTGCTGATCCATCCCCAGAGCATTGTC
>CAMYJL010000254.1 GCA_947258645.1 uncultured Nitrospinota bacterium | reverse complement strand
GTGCACGTAGGAATGTCGCGTTCGGTCCGTGATATCTCCCTGCAGAAAGTCGATGTGAATTTCGTTGATCCAAATCATGAAATCCCCGCCCAGGGGGTTGGCCGATTTCCGGCTGAGCTCATCCGCGTTGGGGGCCCCGCCGGCCGTACCGCCGCCGCCCGGGGAACCGCGCTTTCTGCCCGCCTGGGCCATGTAGATATCGCCCCATTTTTCGGCTTCCGTCCTGGGCCGGGGCTTCGGGAAAAGCGGCTCGACCGCTGCCATCCGAATCGGCTGTGAGAATTCGCCAACCGGCTCAAATAATTCGCTCGAAGGCTTCTCTTCGGCCGAAGCCGCGGGCCATGCGCCCCAGAGCAAGACCCATGCGGTCATCGACAAAAAGACGATAACCCTCACTGTGATTTTATCCATGGGGGGATCCTCCAAATCTTCGAAAAAAGGCGAAAAATTAATTCGCAGGCGCCAGGTGCAGGCGGGTTCCGCCCACGGTCACACCGATCCCTTTATGCGTCTCCAGCGACGGAGCAAGGGAAAAACTGTCCTTCCATCCGCCCAGCAAGTGGTTCGGTCCTCCTCCGACGCCGATACCCACCGTTGCCTGAACACCGTTGTAGTCCCCCCGGAGCGCGTGGCTGCCGATCTTGATGTCGCCTGAGAGGCCGAAAACGGCGAAATTCATTTTCTGGGCACTCTTTTTGCTCAAATCGACCCCGAGGAGACCGAACTCGCCCACATAGTCTTCCGATTTTCCGGACTGGCCTCCACCCTGTAGTCTGGATGCCGTGAACGTGCACTTCACCCGGACCGATGTGCGCAGAAAAATCTGGACGCGCGTGCCGGGGAGGGATGTGCATTCCAGAACGCCGAGTTTGATTCCCTTCGCGGCCTCCGCCTGGCTCCAGGGCAACAGGGCCAAAACAGCACCAACCAAGGCGACGGACAAAATTCCGTTCATTCCTTTTGGCATCACATGCACTCCTTTCCATTCATCTGTCATGGCCAAAATGATTTACTTTCTGCTGAGGATCGTTCCGGCAGCCTCCAATCCTTTCCGAGATAAAACCCTGTTAATGCTGAATTTTGGCGATTCTGCCCCCAGGTCGATGGCTGCCAGGATTCGCTTGAATTCGGAGGAGCGAATGTATCTTTCGAACCCTTCCTCTGACCGCCATTCCTGAAGCAGAAGCAGTGCATCATCGTCGTCTGTTTCACTGTAAATCCGGCACAAAGAGCAATCGGGCTGCGCCTCGGTGGGGCCGATAATGGGCCGGATGAGCCGCAAAACTTCGGCTCGGCGTGTCGGATCCACCTTGATGAGAAGAATCACCACCACCATGGCAAGTCCCGTCGCTGTTTAAAAAATAGCTTTCTCTGGAAAGAGAGAATTATTTAAGGATTGATAAGCAAAAAGTGTGCCAAGAAGGGCAAACGGTTTTGAAATTCACAAGTGGTTGAGAAAAAGGACTTATTGAAAAGCAGGATGCTTCTCCGTTATGGAAGGGCAAAGATAATATCCAATATTTTGGAGTTCCCACAAAATATTGGATTTTTATTGGGGGCGCTGGATACCCAATGTCTTCATGCGGGCTTCCAGGGTGGTGGGCTTCAGATTGAGAATGGATGCCGCGCCATTTTCTCCCCTGACACGCCACCGGGCGGTTTCGAGTACTTTGAGAATATGGCCTCTCTCGACATCCTGAAGCGTCATGCCTGGCATCGAAACCGAATCTTCGGTCCCCAGATGATCGATTTGAAGGGTCGGACCTGCACTCAGAATCATGGCCCGCTCAATCACATTCCGCAGTTCCCTGACATTTCCCGGCCATGAATTGTTTCCCAGCAAGGCCATCGTTTTTGAGGGAATCCGGTCAATGGATTTTCCCATGGTCTCACCGAATTCTTTGACGAACGCCCATACGAGAAGGGGGATGTCATCTCTCCGTTCGCGAATCGGGGGCAACCTCAAGGGAAAGGTATTCAGCCGATAATAGAGGTCTTTCCGAAATCTTCCTTCCCGGACGAGTTCTTCCAAATCATGATTGGTGGCCGCGATAAGCCGGACATCGACCGTAATGGTTTTTGAGCTCCCCAGCCGCTCAAACTGGCCTTCCTCCAGAACCCGCAGGAGTTTTGCCTGCACCTCGATGGGCATATCCCCGATTTCATCCAGAAAAATGGTGGACCCGTTGGCCATCTCGAATCGTCCGAGCTCTTTGGACATGGCGCCGGTGTATGCCCCCTTCTCGCGTCCGAAGAGCTCATTTTCAATGAGTGTCCCCGGCAACGCCGCGCAGTTCACCTTGATCATCTGCCGTTTTGAGCGGGGGCTCATCTTGTGAATCGCCCGGGCCAATAATTCCTTGCCCGTTCCGGTTTCACCCAGGATGAGAACGGAGGTGTCCTGTTCGGCGACCCTTTCCGCCTGGCTCAAGACACTTTTGAACGCGGGACTTTCCCCGACAATCTCATCGTGGCGGAAATGGAGCTCGATTTCTTCCCGCAGATAGACGTTCTCCTGCTCGATCTGATTCTTGAGCTGTTGTACCTGGGTCAGCGATTCTTTGAGTGCAGATCCCGCTCTGATTCGCATGAGCGTCGCCCCAATCATGTCGGCTACAAGGCGCAGGCGAACCACGATCGATTGCGGATACGCGCGCGGCTGGACCACTGTGTCCAGCCCGAGCGCGCCGATGGAATTTCCCTCGACCATAATGGGCACCACGAGACCGGAATTAATACCTTCGCGTTCAAGCCATTGGCGCAATTCGGAGGCTTCACCGGACAGGTCAATCAAATTTGGGCCCGTGTTGATAACCCGGCCTCTCTGAATTTGCTGTGTGACCCAGGGGACCTCAGCAGCCATGTCCATCTCGATTAAATTCCTGATTGTTTTATTGGACTTGCTGACACCATCCTCCGTCCAGATGTTCGTAAGCGGAAATTTCCTGCCTTCCTCGGAGAGCTGGAAGATAAACACGCGTTCCGTTCGGAGGAACCGGCCAAGGGACGCAAGCGTTGAATTGATAATCTCCTCCATTTTATCCGGCTTGACGCTCGCCAGGTTCGCCGCGATATCGGCGATCAGGCGCTCGAACTCGAGCTGTTCGCGTATTGTCTCTTCGGACTTCATAAGATCAGTGATGTCGAGGGCCCCGCCGCCGATGAGCGTCTCGCCCGAGGCACTCCTCAATGGAAACTTGATGTCCTTAAAATATTTTGGCTCCCCTTCGATCTGTGTGCGTATTTCATCGATTGATGTTGGGATATGCCCCTCCAATAACTCTTTGTCGGCTCTTTCCATTTCCTGTGCGATCTCTGGCGGAAAAAAGTCGCCAGCTCTGGTTCCCACAAATTCGGAGAGCGTCCGGCCAAAAGTTCGAAGGAGGGTGGGATTGCCGTAGATGTGCCGAAGCTGACTGTCTTTTATGAAAATCAGGGCGGGACATTGATCCATGAGCTGACGGAGTGCGTCATCATTGGCATTCGATTCACGCAAGGCCTTTTTGTGCTCGGTGATATCAATGGCGGCCACGCCGACCCCATGGACCGCGCCGTCTTCCACCTTGAGCGGGTAAAAGCTCGTCAGCCAGCAATTCGTATCATCCGGGCTGTCTGGTTCGGATCCCTCGATCTCAACCTCGAGCACCGGCCGAGCCGTTTCCATCACTTTTCGGCAAATGGGCGCCAGCTTTTGTGAGATGTCCGGGAGGATTTCGTGGATCGACTGCCCGAGGTGCTCGTCAACCGGCTTTCCGTTGACCGCTGCGAGCCGCTCGTTGACCTGGACGAAACGCAGCTCGCGATCGAGAGCGCAGAGACCGATCGGGGCCATTTGGTAAAGATGGGCCAGATCGAACAGCAAGTTCTGCTCTGGTGCAGACTGGTCCTGATTAAGATAGGAATTAATGGAAGGCATCTTCTCCCCTCTTCCATTTCCCGCTATTTATCCATCGTAAATTGATGGAATCACTATTCCGCATCCGGCAATTTGGAGCAAGCCCGCCTGGATAAATATGCCTCTTTCAAGGGCCTGGCCGATTAATAATTTCGATGCGGGATGGCGATTCTGACACATTTCCTCTGGCGTCCATCTCTGATGCCCCTTAACAGGGCGTTCATGCGGCTCGGAAGGGCGTAAAAGCGGCTGAGACGGGAAAATTCCGAAAACGGCGGCGTCTTTTTTCGGCGCGTTCGAGGGGTTGAGGATGACCTGAAAGTCGGGTGTTATCTGGTGTTGGGCGTGAGCTGCAAGCGGTAGAATACCTCGAAGACCGACTGCTTGGGGAGGGCCTTATTTTGCGCCTGGCTCCAGGCAAACGCCATTCCCATCAGATCGCTCGTGCGGCCGAGTGGTTTTTCGATCCCCAGGCCGAAAGTCAGCAGGTGGCGAAGCGCCACACTACCCTTGTTGGCGTAGCCATAGCGAATAAAGGGGACCAGGCCGTTCCCGATTTCCTGCAGGAGATTGACCGAGAATCCGTCCCCTGAAGATAGAGCCCTTTTTTTTCGCGCGTCGATATGCCAGACGCTCACATGATATTTGCCCTTTCCCAGGCCCGGAATCCGGGGGGTGATGCCCACCTCAGCGGCCGAGAAGTACTCATCCTCCTTGATGGTATTTAAACCCGATGACTTCTTTCTTCCGTTTGCGTCTGCCACTTCCGCCCCCACATACATGTCCTTGCGTGGGAAATACCCCGCTATTATTCCCAATCCCTGTCCCGGGATGGCGATTGTTGGCCGGTTGGAAAACGCAAAATTGCTGAACCCTGTGCTGGCACTTTGATACCGGTAAACGTCCAGATAAGACTCCATACTCACTTTTCCGCCGCGAACGATAAAGCGGTCGGCGAAGAGGTGCTGTTCCCACCAGACCTCTTTCATCGTGAAGTCCTGGACGTTGAACCCATCGGTGGTTGACCACAGCGAGCCAATGCTGTTGCGGAGTTGCGCAGGCGGAATATTCGTATACTTGTGGCGCCACTCACCCCTGAAGGCATCAATACCTTCGTTCCCCTTTTCCTTGCTGCCGATGAGGTGCCAGGCGCCAAGGATGTCCAGGTCGCCCCCACTTCCTTCTCGGGGCCCGTTTCCCTCTGAGGCCCGCTGGTAGAGGGCAGTGTATTGGATACCCAAGTCCAGTCCCAATTTTTTCCGGAGGGGAGTGGTGAGCGGTTCCCAAAGTTTTTGGTAGAAGTTGAATAGATCTGTGTCGAATACGCTTTTCTTCTGGACCTTGGTTTTTTTCAGGGTCTTGCTAATGTCATCCTCTGAAACGTTTTTTGGGGTTCGTCCCCCCTTTTCAGGAGCCCCCGACGGAGGGGGACTCGGTGCAGGTCGATCGGTTACGGCAGGTTTATTGCTTTGAGGATTCTCTTGTCACCAGGCAGATTCCACCAAACCCAACGCACAAGCCATC
>CAMYJL010000253.1 GCA_947258645.1 uncultured Nitrospinota bacterium | reverse complement strand
CTACGGGTACCATGAGCCCTGCAGGAGAGTCCACCGCAACCCCGAGGTTGACGTACCGCTTGATGTTGAGTTCGTTCTCCTCGCAGAATCCGTTAAAGCGTTCGTTTTCAGGTTCTCTTAAGGCGGAGATGATCGCCAGGGCGAAAAACGGGGCATAGGTGAGCTTTACGCCATGCTTGTCCAGGAACGGGGTTTTGTTTGCGTCCCGCCACGCGACGAGACGGCTCATGTCCACATCGAAATAACTCGTTACCTGGGGGATGTCGCGTACCGACCGGGTCAGGTTCTCCGAAATCCGTTTTCGAAGGCGGGTAAAAGGTTCTCGCACTTCACGATCGTTGTTCCCGGCGATGGGAAGAAACGAAAGGCTGATCGGGGGGACGTTCTCGCCGCCGTGATCGAGGTATTGCTCCACATCACGGGCGGTGACACGCCCTCCCGCGCCGGTTCCGGGAATCGCGGCAACGGTGGCAAGGTCTAAGCCATGTTGCGCGGCGAGCCGCTGCACGCGTGGGGATAGCAGCCCAGCGCCGGAGCCCGGGTGGACCGCGGAAGAAGAGGGAGAGGAAACGCGGGGGGAGGGCCTGATTTTCTTTTCGGCCGTCTGACGCAAGGGCGCGACGGGCGCCACCCATTCATCCGATTTCGGCGGTCCCGAAGAGGGGGCGGTATCCGGCGCCTCCTCGGCGACTTCTTCTTCGGTTTCGAGAATGGCGAGCACCTCTCCTACGGCGACGGTGGTCTCGGCCTCGGTGAGAATCTCCTGCACGACGCCGTCCGCGGGGCTTTCGACTTCAAACTCCACCTTGTCGCTCTCGGCCGAGAGGAGTGGCTCGCCCTTTGCGACGCGGTCGCCGACAGATTTTTTCCACTCGACGACCGTGCCTTCGTGGACGCTTGTCCCCATTCGGGGCATCCGGATACGCGCCTGGTACATGAACTCTCCCTCATGTCCGAGTAGCTGTTCGAAAATATATATTATGAATAGGCGGGGGAGTCGATGGTGACGGCATTAATACGCAGCCAGCTCCCGCAGGGCGTCCACCACTTTTTGCGTGCTGGGCAGATAAGCGTTCTCGAGCGGAGGGCTCAATGGAATTGGTGTATTGGTCGCCCCCACCCGCTGAATCGGGGCGTCGAGATGTTCAAAAGCCTCTTCAGCGACGACGGCGGCGAATTCGCCGGAGATTCCTCCGTGTTTTCGCGCTTCGTGGAGAATGAGGAGTTTTCCGGTTTTTTCGACCGTCCGGAGTATCGCCTCCTTGTCGTAGGGCAGAATGGACCGCATGTCGATCACTTCGGTGGATACGCCTTCCTCTTCGAGAATGTCTGCCGCTTCCAGGGCCTGAAGGACGGTCGTGCCGAAGGTTACGAGCGAGACGTCTTCTCCCTCGCGCAGCGTCCTGGCTTCGCCAAAGGGGACAGTGTAATCATCGCTTGGGATATCGGGACGCAGGATATCGGGGAGTTCGTTCACCGGGTAGTTGTAGAGTTTCTTGTACTCCAGGTAGATCA
Organism: uncultured Nitrospinota bacterium; assembly: GCA_947258645.1. Lineage (GTDB taxonomy): Bacteria > UBA8248 > UBA8248 > UBA8248 > UBA8248 > CAMYJL01. The sequence continues at coordinate 3,912 of CAMYJL010000253.1, read as the reverse complement.
CGGGATTGTTGTCCCGAATGGCCGTCTTCAGCATTCCCTTTGCGTCGTAGGCAGTTGTTGGAGCGATAATCTTGAGGCCGGGAGTGCCGAAGAACCATGGCTCGGGATTCTGACTGTGGAAGGGCCCTGCGCTGACAAGAGCCGCGCCGGGCAGCCGGATCACGAGCGGGACCGGGCCCATCTGTCGGAAATGATTGCCGGCCGCAAGATCTACGATCATCTTGAACGATTCGGTCACAAAATCCGCGAACTGGAATTCGATGACGGGCCGCATTCCCGTCAAAGCGGCCCCGATGGCAGCGCCCGTCCATCCCGCTTCGCTGAGCGGGACATCCACGACGCGGTCACGACCGAAGTGTTCCTGAAACCCTTTTGTGATGTAAAAAGCGCCGCCACCAAGGCCGATGTCTTCTCCATATAGAAAGACTTCCTTGTCCCGCTCCATCTCTTCCCAGAGGGCTTCGCTGATGGCTTGGCGATAGGTGATCTGGCCCATATTGCTCATCCTGTATCCATTCCGCTCCTCAGGGAGCGTAGACGTCATCGTTGAGGGTTGCCGGGTCGGGGAAGGGGCTTTTCAGCGCTTCGTCGCGCGCCGTTTCCGCGTCAGCCCGCGCCCGGGCATGAGACGCCGAGATCTCTTCAATCGTTGCCATGCCGGATTCTTCGAGAAAGGTGTCGTAGCGTTCCAGGGGGTCGCGTTCATTCGTCCACCGCCGCAGATTTTCCAGGTCCACATAGTCGGAGTATTTGTCGTAAACCGAATGGCCGGCCAAGCGCATGGTGACGCTTTCAATAAGCGTGGGGCCTTCCCCCGCGCGGGCGCGGTCAATCGCTTCCGAACAGATTTTCCGGACGAGAAGGATGTCAGTCCCGTCGATTAAAAAACCCGGAATGCCGTATCCCGGTGCTTTCAAGATAAGCGACTTGCAGGCGTATTGCTCCTTGAGCAAGGTTTTGTAGGCGTATTGGTTGTTGTCGATGATGAACACGACGGGAAGCTTGTGAACAGCCGCGAAGTTGACGCCTTCGTGAAAGTCGCCCGTACTCGTACCGCCGTCCCCAATGTAGGTGAGGGTGGCTCTGCCCGTTCCCCGCGCTTTTTCCGCCCAGGCGATTCCTGCCGCCACGGGTATCATCGAGCCGATGTGGCTGATGAGCTGGGTGATTTTCTTCGGGCGGTAGCCAATGTGGAAATTTCCGTCGCGGCCGCGAGAGGGGCCGTCCATGCGGCCGAAGAAATGGGCCATGATGCTCCGCGCGGGATGTCCTTTCACCAGGTGAGCGCCGCAGTTCCGGTGCATGGGCACCAGCCATTCCTCATCCCGAAGGCAGCTGGCGCTCCCCACGCTCGCGGCTTCGTTTCCTCTTGCGAAGTAAGCGGTTCCCGGAATGTGTCCGGACCGAAACGCGGAATCGAGCGTCTCTTCGACGGCGCGGGTGTGCGACATGAAATAGTGCAGGCGCATACATGTTTCGAAGGAGGGATAACTGTTTTCTCTTTCGAACGAGTGCCACTTGGCGTCGAGACCATCGAGTGAGAGATAGCGGTCCCGCAGGTCTTCAAAATAATCCAGACGGGCAAGTTCGTCGCTTGTAGCGGGAATTCCTGCCCTTTCCGCGGTCGTCTCACTCATTATTGTCGGTCTCCACCGGAAGTGTGGTTTGGAACGCGTGAAGATGATGGCGGATGGCGTTTCTGCGGGGCGTTAAACGGCCTTCTCGGGCGGCTTGGTTTCGCCGTCTTCCTGTGACGGCCGATCTTTCTTGCTCCATCGTGCAAAAATTGGTGCCAAATAGCAAAAGGGCGAGATGAAGCGTCGGAAGACCGACAGGCGGGATCGCCCGCATAGTGTTTAAGGTAAAGCATCCGGCGGATTTATCCAACCCTTTTTCCGCCCGGTCAAATAGAGTAAAGTGCCTCTCCATGAAAGGGCGTAATTGGTCAGATTTTTCAGGTAGATTGGGGGAATAATGAGTCTTCTTGTTGTTGGTTCCATGGCTTTCGACTCTGTAAAAACACCCTTTGGCGAGCGGGATAACGCCATCGGAGGCTCAGCAACCTACTTTTCGGTTTCGGCGAGCTATTTCACGGATGTCCGCCTTGTGGCGGTTGTCGGACAGGACTTTCCGGAGAGCGAACTGAATTTTCTGGCGGAGCGGTCCGTGGATCTGACGGGCCTGGAGCGCAAGGAGGGTGAGACCTTCCGCTGGAAGGGAGAGTATGGATTCGACCTGAATACCGCCCATACCCTGGATACGCAACTGAATGTGTTTTTGGACTTTCAGCCCCGGGTGCCGGATTCGTTCAAGGAGAGCGAATATGTGTTTCTCGCCAATATCGACCCCGAGCTGCAGGCCTCGGTGCTGGAACAGGTCAAATCTCCTCGCCTTGTTGCATGCGACACGATGAACTTCTGGATCGAGGGTAAGCGCGATGAGTTGGTCAAAACCTTTGGGATGGTGGACATCGTCGTGATCAACGAAGGGGAGGTGCGCGAGCTTGCTGGCGAATCGAACATACTGAAAGCTTCCCGGAAGATTCTGGAGATGGGCCCGAAGAGCCTCGTGGTCAAACAGGGAGAGTACGGCGCCCTTCTCATCCAGAACAATTCTGTCTTTTCGGCTCCCGGTCTTCCTATCGAAGATATTCATGACCCCACCGGCGCGGGAGACACCTTCGCGGGCGGCTTCATGGGATACCTCGCATCGAAGGGCGATCTCAGCCGCGACGGGCTTCGGCGGGCCGTCGTCTTCGGAAGCGTGATGGCTTCCTTCAACGTGGAATCGTTCAGCTATGACCGCCTCAGAACGCTTGCCGGCGAAGATATCGAAGCCCGGTATCGTGAATTCAGCGATCTCGCCCACTTTGAGCGGTTGTAGGGCGCAGGACTGCCGAGGGGATACGGGGTTTGGCCCTTCGAATCATCGGCGGCCATGCCCGGGGGCGGCGGCTGGGCTCTCCTCCGGGCTCTTCCGTGCGCCCCACGGGAGATCGGGTCCGTGAGGCGCTGTTCAATATTCTGGGTCAGCGGCTGGATGGCTGGCGCTTTCTTGACGTATGCGCGGGGAGCGGGGCCGTTGCCCTCGAAGCACTGAGCCGCGGGGCGGACGCTGTCGTCGGGCTGGAAGAGAACGCCGCGCTCTGCCGCCACATTCGCGAAGAAGCCGCCCGGATGGAGCTTGCCGAGGGCCTTGAAGTCCGGTGCGGGGATGCGCGGGCGGAGCTTCGGAACCTTCGGCGGGAGGCGGGGCCTGCTTTCCACGCGGCTTTTGTCGATCCCCCGTGGAAAAAAGAGAGGCTCCGGCAGGAGCTGCTCGACATCCTGTTCGAAGAGCCGGTTTTGTGCCGGATGGCGATCGTGGAGTTTCCCGCCGAAGCGGCCGAGCCCGTCGCTCCGGCAGGCGTGCGCATGACGCGGCGGGCGGATTACGGCGGAACCGCGCTCGCGTTTTACGAGGCCGATGGCGGCCGATAGCGTCCGGTAGCCTCATGCCACCAGGCGCCCCGGGGAGCTCCGAAATGCACCCCAAGATTTTGTGGTGCGGGAGGCCGCCGGGCGGCCAGATATGGGGCCGCACTCGGAAGATTGGGAAAACCTGTGCAAAAACAGCCCTCAAGGCAGAAGTCACAGGCCCTGTCAGGCGAACATTTGGTGCAACAGATTGAAAAATAACGTTTTTTCGTATTTGCCCGGATATGGCCAAAATGAAATAAGTGAAAGAAATAGCGTTAGTTAAAGCATACAAACACACAGTTATCCACACGCTATTCACAAATAGTGTGCCCAAACACCCGCCCCGGCGCCCGCGGCTGGATTGAGCGCCCGCGGCCGGTTTAGATTTTCTAAGAAAACCCTGCGGCTGGTTTTGGTTTTGTATGAGGCCCCGAGGCCGGCTTTGATTTTTTGG
>CAMYJL010000252.1 GCA_947258645.1 uncultured Nitrospinota bacterium | reverse complement strand
CTGGCTCAAAAACCCGTCTTCTCTATTCGGACGATGGCCTCGCGGAGCCGATCCTCTGATACCGTTAAAGCCATCCGGACATAACCCTCTCCCGACTCTCCAAAACCGTTGCCGGGCGTTGTCACGACGCCGCACTCTTTCAGGAGATGGGCGGTAAACTCCGAGGAGGTGTACCCCTCCGGGCACTTCACCCAGACGTAGAAAGTGGCCTTGGGCATATTCGCCTGGAGCCCGAGCTTTTTCAGACCTTCAAGCACAACATCCCGCCGCCCTCGATATATCTTGCACATATCAGCAACACAGGCCTGATCTGCTTCCATGGCGCGAATGCCCGCCTCCTGAACAGCCTGAAACGCACCCGAATCCACGTTTGTCTTAATCGAGCCCAAACCGGAAAGAACCTCCGCATTACCCGCCGCGAATCCGATGCGCCATCCGGTCATGTTGTATGTCTTTGAAAGAGAGTGAAACTCGACTCCCACGTCCTTGGCACCCTCAGCATTCAGGAAACTGATCGGCTTGTAGCCGTCAAAGGCCATTTCCGAATAAGCGATGTCACTGCATACAATAATGTCATGGGCTCGCGCGAACTCCACGACTTCATCGTAAAACCCCATCTCGGCGCAGGCCGCGGTCGGATTGTTCGGGTAATTAATGAACATCAGCTTGGCTTTTCGGGCCACATCGGTTGGGATATCCGAGAAATTAGGAAGAAAATCCCTCTCCGCAAGTAAAGGCATAAAATGGACCTGCCCGTCGGCGAAATAGGTTCCGATTTCATAAACCGGGTAGGCGGGGTCCGGGACGAGCGTATAGTCCCCTGGGTTCACAAACGCGAGAGAGATATGCGCAATTCCCTCTTTCGAGCCGATCAGCGAGAGGACCTCCGATCCGGGGTCGAGATTCACGCCGAAACGTCTCCCATACCAATCGGCGCAAGACTTCCGGAAGCTTTCCATGCCCTTGTAAGAAGGATATTGGTGATTGGCCGGACGCCGGGAGGAAACCGTCAGCTCTTCAATGATGTGGTCCGGCGTGGGGAGATCCGGGTCCCCCACGCCCAGGCTGATGATGTCCATGCCCGCCTTTTGGGCCTCCTGCTTCATCTGATCAATCCGGGCAAATAGGTAGGAGGGTAGGCGTTTTAATCGATTGGCTCGCTCGATCTGAATCGAAGACATATCGCTCCTCAAAAACCGAATAACACGACGTAAATCTCGAGGAAATTTCGGGAGATGGCTGAAACTCCGCTTCCAGGAAGTGGGAACCCTAGCACGCACCCCGACACCCATCAAGTCCGCGCAATACTGTCTTAAAAAGAAGAATTTGCATTATTCAACAATTTTTCGAGCTATCGAATATAAACAATTGATATCTAATAAAAATAAGTTATTTGCCAAGGAATTTAAGCTAAAATGCTGATCCTCTGGGCCAACTCACCATTGGGTGAGCCTTGAGAGCAGAATGAAAGCGAGACGCCCAGGATAACTAGCTTGTACGAGTTGGCCTTCATCTCTGCTTTTATAGCGAACGGAATATCGGGCTGGTTGGCCAATTTGTACTTTTTCAGACAGGCAAGCCGAGGTCTTCGCAAGAGATTAGTCAAAGGAAGGGGTTTATGGACGACTTAAACCTCCATTTGTTACTGGTTGAAGATCAGAGCGAACTTCGCCGCGCGATTACCACGATGCTGAAGCAGATGGGCATCCAAATGGTCCAAAATGTCGCAACTGGGACCGAGGCGATCGAAGCGCTCCACGAAAATCCCGTCGACTTCATCCTCTGCGAATGGAACACCCCCGATCTGTCCGGCCTGGAACTTCTTAAATCCGTCAGAGGCAACTCCATCACCAAGGACATTCCGTTTGTGATGCTCAGCGGCAGGGGCCAGATCGAAGATGACGAATTCGCGGAAACTGCCGATTACGACGTGGATGCCCATATCGTCAAACCCATCAGTCAACAGAGATTAGAAATTTTGATGGGTGGCATCCTGGAGAAGAGAGAAAAACTGAGAGAGTCTTCCGTCTATCTTTCCCGGGCGGCCGCATATATCGACATGGGAGCCATGGAGGAAGCCGAAGCCGAAATGGATTCGGCCCATAAAACGTCCCCCGAATCCCCTCACTTCTGGGTGGAGTCGGCCAAATTATTCGAGCAGTTGGGATGTAACGAAAAAGCCAAAAACTGCTACCACCAGGCAACGGAAGTCAACGCGGGGTATGCCAAGGCATACGAAGGCCTTGCCGGCATTCTGGAAAAAGAAGGCAAGACGGACGAAGCCTTCGAAATGCTCCAGAAGTCGGTGACCATCAGCCCGCGCAACCGCGAGCGTCAGATGAAAATAGCCAAGGTCCTTCTTGAAAACAGCGACGAGGATGGCGCCCGGACCGCCCTGTACCAGGCCTTTGGGGAGGAGGCCGACGGCGCCGCCCGAAATGCGCAAGCGGCCGAATTTTTCATGGAATCAGGACGCGCGGATCTCGCGGAAGCGGAATACGCTTTCGCCCTGGAGGCAGACCCCAGTAATGTTCATTACTACAACCGCATGGGGCTAGCTTTCCGACGGCAGAAAAAAATTGACGAAGCCATCGAAAACTATCGGAAAGCTTTGATGGTTGCCCAGGACGACCCCATCCTCTACTACAACATGGCAATTGCGCAGATGGAGAGTGGCAAAATCGATCAGGCCATCGCCTCCCTGAGAAGGGCGCTCACACTGAAACCGGACTTCTCTCAAGCGGAAAACGTTCTGAAAAAACTTCGAAGCAGCGCCGAACTCACCGCAAAAAACCAGAACGCCTGAATTACTCAAAAGCCTGCCGATGACATCATCCAATTTTGCCCAGGCCGAACCGTGGGACATGAAGGTCTCCGGCGCCTGTGGTAGGATTTTCTGGTCCCCAGTCTTGCCACGCTTCATTTCTCGGCCTATTCTATGAGCTGGTTGTCCGAATTGATCGGCAAGGCTTTGCTTGGTTTGCTTAGGAGGAAGACCCCCGATGACCCATGTCATCGCTGAACCTTGTGTAGGAACAAAAGACACCGCATGCGTCGAAGTCTGCCCCGTGGATTGCATCCACCAGGCCGCGGACGGCTCGAGCGAAATGCTTTATATCGACCCCAGCGAATGCATCGACTGTGCAGCCTGCGTTCCGGCATGCCCTGTGGATGCCATATTCGCCGAGGGTGATCTGCCCGCAAAATGGGCGAAATACACCCAAATAAACCTCGATTTCTTTGCGTCGGGCGGCCCCGGCGGAGTAGCAGCCCCAGCGGCCGCACCGGCCTCGGGTGGGTCAGCCGCGACTCCAGCCCCGGCTGCGGCAAAAAAGGCCCCCGAACCAGATCCTCTCGTTCCCCTTGAATTGAGCGCGGAGGAAATGTACCGCCCGCTCTCCGTTATAAGAGACGACCTTTCGGAACAAAGGAAAGTCGCCGGAACAAGTTCCAGGATTCGGAAATCACCTACATTCGTAGGTCTCGTTGCCGCCGTCGTACTCGTATTCGTTTTCGCGGTGTCCAACAATCTCTCCAAGGCGATGAATTCATCGCTTTATGCCCGAATCAGTTCCGTGGCAACTGGCACACAAAAACCCAGCCTTATCGGGGACGAGCACACCATTTCGCGCAAGGTTGGCAAGGAGGAATATTCGGCCAAAGTAACGGATTCCGTTTTTGGCGCACGCACACTCACCCTAACGGCACCGACAAAACCATTCGGGGACGATCTTTATCACAACGAAGAAAAATTCTTCGCCTCACTCGTCAACCAGGACAGCCGCTTCTATTATGTGTTCATTGACAAAAAAAGCGACGGCAAGCTCGATTCCGTTTTGAAAGTTCGGGAATTTTGGTCAAAGGAAAACCGGCTCCTGGGCCGCTACCAGAAATCCTTGCCCCCATCAAAAGAGCTGCAATCCCTCTACCAAAAAGCCGCGAAAACTCTCGCGGCCAGGTTGGGCATCGAAAAATCCGAGACATAACAGAACACATCGCTTACGCAAAAAAAAGGTCGGCCTTATATTTCAGGCCGGCCCTTTTTTGCCTCAAGGTAGATGGCACGATCTAAAAATCGACCTTGTCGGCCTCGTCGGTCTCCGGGAATGGCCCTTCCTTGATCTCGATGGCCTTGGTGCCTGGCTCCAGAAATTCTATCGAATGCCCTTCGAACATCAGAATCAAATCGCCCGGATCGAGGAGCACATCGGTCACATGCTCCCCTTCTTTCGAGTAAACGTTAATCCGCATCTTCCCGGCACGGCAGATCATGATCTGATGACGCGTCGAATTCTGGGGGCGCTCGGTGACCAGATGATAGTGCGGCTTCACCACGGCCCCGGGATTCCGATTGAGCATGATAATCTGCAGGGGCAATTCATCCGCCGTCAAATGCGCCTTGGTTTTCCTCTCGGCTTCAGGGTCGATATTTCCGTATGCGGCTGCGAGGTGGGCTTTCTCCTCTTCCGTATCCAGATAAGGCGGGAAAGCCCCATAATCATCGAAATCGTTCCGAATGACCTGAGCGATGGTCCTCCCATCGGACGCCTTGATGTATTCAACTCCTTTCGTTTCGATTTCTTCAGCCATCCGGCAACCTCCTCGTTATTAACATTTGAGACCACAAAAATAATTCAGAGCCATAATCAACTTCTCCTGAAACACGACCATCCTACCGATTCCCGGAATTTCCACCAACCCTCAGAGCACCGACATCTCCGGATCGCACATTTGATAACGCTTGATGGCCGCGTCAGGGCTGGCGTTCGCATAGCAGTATACGCAGCCATGCAGACAGGTATCATAGGCGCCGATATCCCTGGAGGCCACGCAACCGCATTCCTCCCGGCTCGGACAAAGTGGAAGAACCTGATTCGACGGCGCGATGCGCTCGACAAGTTCAGGATCAACACACCGAGCCTTCCCAATCCGCCCTTCCACCAGACGATCTTCACAACAGGCGAGAAGTCGAATTCCGTACCGCTCCCCTATTCCGGCCAGTTTCCCGGCCAGTTCACGCTGTTCTTCCAAGTCCGGACTCTGAGGCCGAAACGGCGCCGGAACGCGGGCCATGTTCCGGCGGACTTTTCCGTAAACATCCAAAAAACTGAATATACAAACCTCGGTGGAACCCGCCAAGCGTTTCGCGATCTTCGCAAAATTCCGGACATGAAACCCGGCGTCCATTTCCCGCGAAAGGATGATGGGATCATACCGCCACCGGACCCGCTCCGCCCCGATTCTACCGGCCAGGCGACGAAATGTTTTCTCCGCCTGGCCAAGAGGGGGGTTCGACAACTCAAGAAAGTCGGGATAATTGTTAATCGTATAGAGGAAGTAAAATGGCGAGCCACGCTCTTCCAACAGAGAAAGATTCTTCATCAACGGCGCCGGGTTTCTTGTCCAGAATACAAAGGCCCGCACCTCCTCCGCCCTCAGGGAAATCCG
>CAMYJL010000251.1 GCA_947258645.1 uncultured Nitrospinota bacterium | reverse complement strand
TGAGCAATTTCAATGGTTTGATCTACCTGTGAGCCCTCAGGGACATAAGTGTGAAAATCCCGTCCAAGCGTGATACCGGAAAATCGGATTTCCCCTCTGTGGGAGAGGTCCATTACAATGGCGCTTTTCCGGCAGGCGAGATGTTCGGCGGCGGGGTCGCCGAAATCGGCGGGCATTTGCCACCCCGCCTCATCGATGAGGCGGACGCCTTGTGCCTGGTGCTGGGGAAGAAGGGGCGAATCCGGCATGTTTGCCTCCGGCCGGGCCTGCCTTTCGGAAGATAGATGAATCTTCCGAAGACGGCGGTTTGATTTTCCGTGAAAATGATTTTTTTTCTGCTTCCCTCAATGGGATATTTTACGCACATCGGCCCGGAAGGGGGAACTCGCTATCGGGATGCCGCCCCATCAGCGAAACGGGGGGCATTTTTTCCCGATTCCGGCCATCGCGTCAAAGGGGTAAATTCTCTTTCTCTCAAGGTCATTTTGTGAGGAGCTATTAGCGAATGGGTGAAAAGCTGGGTTTTATCGGACTGGGGAAAATGGGTCTTCCGTTGTCAAAAAATCTCATGGCGGACGGCCATGAGATCAGCGGCTACGACATCGATCCGGACCGGCGGAAACTGCTGGAAGAGGCAGGGGGATATCCGGCGGAATCCGCCCTCGAGGTTGCCGAGCGCTCGGATATCGTCTTCACCATGCTCCTCAAGCCCGAGCACATCGAGGAGAACACCATCGGCCCGAAGGGGATCGCACACGCGGACAAGAAAGGATTGATCCTGATCGAGATGAGCACGATGCATCCGACCTGGTCCGCGGGGCTGGCGGAAAAACTCGCCGCGCAGGGAGTGGACATGGTGGACGCGCCCGTGTCGGGAACCGTCCCCCATGTGGAATCGCGGACGCTGGCGTATATGGTCGGGGGAAAAAAGGAAGTGTTCGATCGCATTCTCCCCGTTATCCAGCCGCTGGCGAAGGCGGTGGACTACATCGGACCGAACGGCTCGGCCTGTGCGATGAAGCTCGTGACGAACCTCATCGTCAACGCGGGCGTGGCGCTGCTTTCAGAGGGCCTGCTTCTCGGGGAACGGTCGGGATTGTCTAAGGATCTCTTGTTGAAGTGCCTCAGCTCAAACGCCGCGGCGAGCCATGTTCTCGACCTCAAGGGAGAGAAGATAATGGACCGCGATTTTACGCCGCACGCCTCCGTGGGTATCTATGTCAAAGACCTGGGCCTCTGCGTCGAGGTCGCGGAAGATCGCGGGTTCGAGATTCCGATGACGGCCGCCGGGCTGGAGATGTTCCGCCGGGCGGAACGGGCGGGCTGGAAAGAAGATGACTGTGCGCGCGTCATCGAGGTGTATGAGGGCAAGGACAAGTGATTGTCCGCCGCCCTTTTGAGACGCAGGAGGGGGTTTCGATCTAGGATGGAGGGTTCTCACTTCAGGCCGAATACATGGTTATCCGGCATCCTGGGTAAAATCGCCCAGATTAATATTTCATCATCGGAGGGGAAAATATCATGGCAATCGGCGATCCGGCAGAGGCGAAAAATTTTAAACTTTTGGGGCATGACCCGAGCGCGGCCTGGGGGGGCGGGAGCCTTGTCGAGGTCAAGAACGGCTTCGCCTATGTGGGCGCCGTTGGCGGATCCAGCTATGACGGAGCCGAAGGGTTCACCGTTCACGATGTGTCTGATCCGACCAAGCCCAGGCGGGTGGCCGAGGTTTTTGCGCCTCCGGGAATTCATAATCACAAGGTGCGAATCGTTGGAGACGACTTGCTCTACGTCAATTACGAGCTGATCAAGGGCGCTGACGCGGGAAATGCCCGGGCCGGGATCAATATTTATGACATCAGCGATCCCGCCAACCCGAAAGAAGCCGGTTTCTATGATCTGCCCGGAAACGGGCCGCATCGTTTCGGGGTGGACAATGAAAAGAAGCTCGCCTTCATCCCGAACGAGGCCGAGGGCTGGCGGAGCCGGGTCAGCTGGACGGTGGACATCAGCGATCCCCTCAAGCCCGAGCTGCTCAGCCTGTGGGGCCTTCCGGAGCAGGATCTTTCCCTGGGGCTGCCTTATGAAGAGCCGGAAACGATGGAGCGCAAGACCCAATGTCATGGCCCGGCGACGATTCGGGGAGATCGGATGTTCTGTGGTTTCTGGGGCGGGGGAATGGGCATCGCCGACTGCTCGGACCTCTCGAACGTCAAGCACATCTCCCAGCTTCGTTTCGCTCCGCCGTTTGTCGGCTCCACCCACACCGTCTGGCCAATCGGAGATCAGCCCTACGTTGTCGTGACCGACGAGGCGCGAGCGCACACGAATTATCCGGACAGCCAGTTTATGTGGGTTGTCGATATCCGCGAGGAGACAAACCCGCTTCCGGTGGCGACCTACATGCCCGACCGCGAGAATTTCATTAACCGGGGCAAGCGCTACGGCGCCCACAACATTCTCGAGTACACGCCCGCCGAGGGCCCCTGGGCGAACATCATTTTCCTGACCTATTTCAACGCGGGCCTGCGCGCTGTCGATCTGTCCGACCCCTTCCATCCGAAGGAGCTGGGCCACTATGTTCCGGCCATGAACTTCGGGGAGCCTTGCGTCCAATCCAACGATATCGGCATGGACGAGCATGGCCGGCTCTACCTGATTGACCGAAATGGCGCCGGGATGCACATTCTCGAATATACGGGCGAACTTCGAGAATAAGTCGTAAAATAATAAAAATCAAATATTTACGAGATTATTAGCACTCACTTCCCGTGAGTGCTAATTTTCTGTTGACAAAACAAGGAGGGGGTGGTTATAACCCCAACACCAAGGCTGGAAATGGAATTTCTTAATGTTGAGTGCTCAAGACTAAGATTTCGTTTTTCGAGGCTTTCAACAGGAATTCGGAGCAAAAACCAGTATCTTTTCAACCCTTTTTGGGAAGGAGAAACCCCAAGATGGCGAAAGCAGTGAAAACCAAAGTTCAGCCTCTTCAGGACCGCATTCTGGTTCGGCGCCTAGACGAGGAAGCGGAAGCGAGTTCGGGCGGCATCATTCTTCCGGACTCGGCAAAAGAAAAGCCCCATGAGGGGGAAGTGATTGCCGTGGGCCCGGGGCGCGTGACCGATGACGGCAAGCGCCAGAGTGTGGACGTGAAAGAGGGCGATCGGGTCCTCTTCGCCAAGTACGCTGGCACGGAAGTCAAGATCGACGACGAAGAGCTTTTGATCATGCGTGAAGATGACGTTCTGGCCGTTGTGAAATAACGGTATCAGGCGAAAAACGAAAAACAAGGAGAACTGAAAAACATGGCAAAAATTCTGCTTTTCAGCGAGGATGCCCGCGCGAAAATCAAGCGCGGCATTGATCAGCTGGCCGACGCGGTCAAGATCACCCTCGGCCCCAAGGGGCGCAACGTTGTCATCGACAAGAAATTCGGCTCCCCGGCTTCCACGAAGGACGGCGTCACCGTCGCGAAAGAGATCGAGCTCGAGGATCAGTTCGAGAACATGGGTGCCCAGATGGTGAACGAAGTGGCGTCGAAGACTTCGGACGTGGCCGGCGACGGCACCACCACGGCCACCGTTCTTGCCCAGGCGATTTTCCGAGAAGGCATGAAGAACGTCACCGCCGGTGCGAACCCGATAGCCTTGAAGCGCGGTATCGACTCCGCCGTAGAGACGGTTGTCGCCGAGCTCCGCAAGCTCTCCAAGCCGATCAAGGACAAGAAAGAAATTGCCCAGGTCGGTACCATCTCGGCCAATAACGATCCCACCATCGGCGACCTCATTGCCGAGGCGATGGACAAGGTTGGCAAGGATGGGGTCATCACCGTTGAAGAAGCCAAGTCGATGGAGACCTCGCTGGACATCGTCGAGGGCATGCAGTTCGATCGCGGCTACCTCAGCCCCTATTTCGTCACCAACCCCGAGCGGATGGAAACCATCCTCGAGGACCCCTATATCCTCATCCACGAGAAGAAAATCTCCAACATGCGCGACATGCTCCCCCTGCTGGAGAAGATCGCCAAGACGGGCAAGCCGCTCCTGATCCTGGCCGAGGATATCGAGGGCGAGGCCCTGGCCACCCTCGTGGTGAACAAGCTGCGCGGCACGCTGAACGTCGCCGGCGTCAAGGCGCCCGGCTTTGGCGATCGGCGCAAGGCCATGCTGGAAGACATCGGGATCCTGACCGGCGGGCGGATGCTGAGCGAAGATCTGGGGATCAAGCTCGAGAACGTCACGCTCGAAGACCTGGGCCAGGCCAAGCGCGTCACCATCGACAAGGACAACTCCACCATCATCGAGGGTAAGGGCAAGGCCAAGGACATCGAGGGCCGCGTCAAGCAGATCCGCAACCAAATCGAAGAGACGACCAGCGACTACGACCGCGAGAAGCTCCAGGAGCGCCTGGCCAAGCTCGTGGGCGGCGTGGCCGTCATCAACGTGGGCGCCGCGACCGAGGCCGAGATGAAAGAGAAAAAGGCCCGCGTCGAGGACGCGCTGAACGCGACCCGTGCGGCCGTCGAGGAAGGCGTTGTCGTGGGCGGCGGCGTCGCGCTCGTCCGGTGCCAGAAGGCGCTCGGCAAGATCGAGCTCGACGATGAATATCAGGTGGGCGTGAATATCTTGATGCGCGCCCTCGAAGAGCCTCTTCGCCAGATTGTGAACAACTCGGGCATCGAAGGCTCGATCGTCGTTCAGAACGTGAAGGCAGAGAAGGGCAACATCGGCTACAACGCGGCGACCGACAAATACGAAGACCTGGTCAAGGCGGGCATCATCGACCCGACGAAGGTCACGCGCTCGGCGCTCCAAAACGCGGCTTCGGTGGCCGGTCTGATGCTCACGACCGAATGCCTCATCACCGATAAGCCCGAAGAGAAGGGCGCCGGTGGCGGCGGCATGCCCCCCGACATGGGCGGCATGGGCGGCATGGGCGGCATGATGTAGCAAGCAGTAAACTGGCAACACTCTGGGGGAGCCCGATTGGGCTCCCCCTTTTTTGTGTCCGTGGGCAAGCATGGGTATGATTCGCTCATCACCCCATCTTTTTCGAGAGGAGGCATTATGAAATTTGACACCTTTTTGATGATTGCGTCCGCGGGCTTTCTGGCTACTTACGTGCATATGATGTTCGCGCTCTGGGCGGATCGATTCGGCATGGTTCGCCTGGATTTCGCGCACGGCCTTTCCATGCTCTCCCTCGGAAAGTCGTTCGACGGCCATCCTCCGTATTGGCTGGGGCTGGCGGCGGTCCACCTCAACGGCATCGTGTTCGCGCTACTCTCTGCGACGGTGGCGGGGGAGTATCTTCCCGGGCCGCCGGTGGTCAAGGGGTTGATCTGGGCCGGCGTCCTCCTCTTCGGTTCCCAGTGTGTGTTTAATCCCTTTATCACCCACCACGGGCTATTTGCCCGCAAGATGCACCCGAGGGCCTGGCAGACGGCTGTCCTGG
>CAMYJL010000250.1 GCA_947258645.1 uncultured Nitrospinota bacterium | reverse complement strand
CGCTCTCGAAAAAGAGAACCTGGGCGATCCCCTCGTTCGCATAAATCTTGGCCGGGAGCGGCGTCGTGTTGGACACCTCCAGGGTGACGTAGCCTTCCCACTCGGGCTCAAACGGGGTCACGTTCACGATAATTCCGCACCGGGCGTAGGTACTCTTGCCCACGCAAATCGTCAGAACTTTTCGCGGGATGCGGAAGTATTCCACCGTGCGGGCCAGCGCAAAGGAATTCGGAGGGATGACGCAATGGTCACCATCCACATTCACCAGAGAGCGCTCGTCGAAATTTTTCGGATCGACGATCGTGGAATTCACATTGGTGAAGATTTTAAACTCTCCCGCGATGCGAATATCATAACCGTAAGAGGAAACACCGTAGGAAATTTTTCCCTCGCGAACCTGCCGATCCTCGAAAGGTTCGATCATTTTATGTTCGCGCGACATTTTCGTGATCCAGCGATCAGACTTGATGCTCATCTTCTCTCCAAATGCCGCCCAGAAATTTGGCAGGAAAAAAGCTTACCGGGTGGAATTTCCAGGCGCTGATCCGGAAGGGATGAGGCCTCTGGAGGCGGAAGGAGACTCCGCTCCTTCCGCCTTCCAGAGCACAAGCCTCCACCCGCCCGATAGCGGAAGCCTGTGATTCCTGGTTTTGAACTGAGTCATTTTCGACGCCAGGATTAAAACACAACATATAGTGGGCCGTCAAAGAAATTTGGCGCAAAAACCACAATTTGTTGTGGATAAGGAGTGGAAATCCCGGGGGGAAATTCTGTGAAAAACCTGTGAAAAAAATCATCGGCACGCCGGTTCGCGAACCGACTCGTTCTCGAACACTTCACGAGTTCAATGCATTAGGGAACGGATATTTCCGGCCGGCTTCCCGGGCGACGGAACCTCCCCGGAAAGGGTCAATCCCACAGGCGTATTTCTAGCGGAGGCGCTCGGGGTAGAGGGTAATTTTACTGCCGCGGCGAAGTCTTTCGAGAAGAAGACGGTATTCCTCCTGGCGCCGCATCCGGGCAACCATCTTTTCCACGTCATCCCTCACATCTTCAAACCGGACTTTCGAAGCCGCCGCCCGTTCGGTGACACGGATGATTTGCCATCCGACGGGGGTCTTGATCGGCCGGCTGAACTGGCCGATCGGCAAGCTGAATGCCGCTTTCTCGAGGTTCCTGTCGAGTTCTCCGCGTCTGACGAGCCCGAGCCGACCGCCGGTCTGGCGGGATGACTCGAATATGGAGCGCCGCCCCGCGACCTCCTCGAAGGGAGCGCCACCCCGCAATTCGGCGAGTGCCTCCGAAGCGGCCTGTTCCGTTTTCAAAACGATATGACTGAGGCGAACGGTTTCTTTCCGTTGAAAGCGGCTGCGATTTTTCCGGAAAAAGCGGCGCAACTCCTCATCGGAAACAGGCTTCGACCGTTTCGTCAACCGGTCGACGAGCGCTCCAATCAGAATTTGGCGCCGGGAAATGCGGATGCGCAACTGTACCTCGGGTAAAATATCCACCTTCCGGCGAATCGCTTCCTGAAAGAGCAACTCGGTCTGAACGAATTCCTCGAGAAACCTTCGGGCGTCTTTCAGGGCCTGGAATCCCACCTCCGGCGGAAGTCCGTGGAGATACGCCTCCAGGGCCGCGAGCGTGATCTTGCGGCCGTTCACCTCCGCCACGACAATTTCCGATTTTTTGGCAGACTTTTTAGCTGATTTTTCGGAGGGTTTCCGCCGAAACGCCTTAACGGGATCTTCGGTCGCTGGGGCCACCGGGGCCGCGGAAGCGGCAAACGGCAGGAAAAAGAAGAAAGAGAAAAGGAGCAGCGCCACTCTCATCGTCTGTGAAGAAGCCGTCATCTCGAACCATTCACGGCAGACGGGTCGGGGCGGAGACCTCAGATACTGAACTGGCGGTTAATATACTGGTAGACCGAGTCGAAAAGAAACTTCCGTTCGATGTGGAGCGCCGTCACGCATTCATCAAACCTGTGGGTCAGCTTCCGGAAAAAGGAGGCCGAAGGCCGGAGCGCGTCGATTTCGGCCACATGCGAATAGGCGGCCTTGCCCTGGGAGACGTAAAAACCGGGGTTCTTTTTCCTGTACCCGAGATTTTCCGGAAACATGCCGGTGAAGAAAAGACATGAATCTCCCATGTGACGCTTCAGCTCGCGCACGGAAACGTTGTCCATCCCCTCCGCCTCGGCCAGGTAGTCGATCACGTGCTCGAGCCGCTCACCGGTCTTCCGTCCGCGCCGGTACAGATTATCGACATGCACGAACCGGCACAGCATTTTCGAGACATATTCAATGATTTCAACGTCGTGATATCCAACGGCGTCGAATGCGGATTCCGTCGACTGGCGGAGATACCGGCCCAGCGCGTGGGCTTCCGGTATTGGGATGGACTTTTCGGCTTCAGGCACAGGCCAACCTCCATTCAGGCGGGCAAATACATTCAACCCATACATATTATTGGAGATACGGGACGGGTCCAATTCAGAATTTGCAGTATCCGAAAGGAAATAGGAACAATTTACGATGAAAGTAAATTAGTGAAACCCGGGATCATCCGAAATAGGAAAACAATAAAATTAAATATATCGCGTAGAAAAAAATTAAAATCCCGCCCGCGGCGCGCCCGATCCGGCCCCGCCATGCCGCCAGGAGAAAAGTGGCCACCATCAGCAACGCCATCATGGGAAAGTCGAGCAGGTAGGATTGCGCCACGACGCTCATCGGCATGATCAAGGCCGCCCCGCCGAGTACCCAGGTCAGGTTGAGCACGTTTGCGCCCATGACGTTCCCCACGGCGATTTCGCCGTGCCCGCGCATCGAGGACGAGATGGCCGTGATGCATTCGGGCAACGATGTTCCCAGCGCCACGAGCGTGAGCGCGATGACCAGCTCGGGCACCCCGGCGGCGCGGGCGAGCTGTCCCGCGTTTTGAACGATCAGAATGCTTCCGCCCACAACACCCACCCCGCCGAAGACGAAATACTTCAGGGTGCACATCCAATCGTGCGGCGTTCCATTCGAATCCGGCCCCCCGTTGCCCCAGCCCAAGCGGCGGGCCTGAACCCAGAGGAACACGCCCGCGGCCGCAAGGAGGAGGCCGCCCTTCCAGCCGCCGAGCACGCCGTCCCAGCCCAGGACATAGAGAAGCAACCCCGCCGCCAGCATCGCCAGGCCCTGGGTTTTCGCCATCTTCATGGGAATGGAAATGGGCCGGATCAACGCCGCCACAGCCAGGATGAGCCCGATGTTGCAGATGGTCGAGCCGACCGCGTTTCCGAAAGACGTTTCCGGATGCCGGAGAATGGCGGCTATCCCCGAAACACTGAATTCGGGCATGGTGGTCGCGATGCTGACGACCGTTGCGCCCACGACCATTTTCGGAATCCCCGTCGCCTCGGCGATTCTCACCGCCCCATCGGTAAACCAGTCGGCCCCCTTGGTGATCACAACCGCACCCGCGATGAAAAGAACGAGATTGAGCCAGAGGGGAGGGCTTTGAAAAAACGCTTCCACGGAAAAAATCTTCCTCTCGATGAAAAAGGGCCGGTCCCGGGAGACCGGGGGCGATTCGATTCAATCGCCGCCGGAGCGAAATGTCCGCATTAGCGAAAATGGCCGAAAAAACCCCCTCCGGGAAGATTTTTTTCGCACGCGGAGGTTTTTACGATATATTGAGGCGGTTTCCAAAACCACCTTAGCTGCCCGATCTGTTGACGAAACTTGCCCGGGGTTCCCGCCCTATGTTGACGGCGCACGCCCCGCTTGCTAGAAAACTTTCGATCAAGCGTCATCCTAGCCTATCGCGCCTGTGAAGCCGTAATTTTTTTTGTGTTCGCTTATTAAACGCCTGCGGAGCACTACAGACTGGATAGATCGGGTACCACTCGCGATCGATCATCACCGAGAGGAAGAATGTCGTGCATAGCCAGGATTCCGTCATCAAAATCTACGACCGGTGGGGAAGAATCTACGACATTTTTTTCAAGTGGATTTTCAGCGAAGGGAGGGATGTCGCCGTCGACATGCTCGACCTGAAACCGGGCGAGCGCCTGCTCGAGGTCGGGGTCGGCACGGGCCTCTCCCTGCCGCTCTACTCCCGGCGGGCCGATATCGTGGGCATCGACATCTCCTCGAAGATGCTCGAGCAGGCCGCCGACAAAGTCGCCAAGAACAACCTGAAGAACGTCGAGCTTCAGGTCATGGACGCGCAGGCGATGGACTTTCCCGACAACAGCTTCGACTGCGTGACGGCCTGCTACGTCGTCAGCGCCGCGCCCGATCCCCACAAGGTGGTCTCGGAGATCCGCCGGGTCTGCAAGCCGGGGGGCCGGATCGTCTTCATCAACCACTTCAAGAGCCATAATCGCGTCCTCGCCAAGTTCGAGGAGCTCATCAACGGCGTGTGCAAGCATTTCGGGTGGGAGACCACGCTCGATCTGGACGCGCTTCTCAGGGCCAACAATCTCGAATCCGAGATGACGGAGAAGGTCAACATCTTCGACTACTGGCGCGCCGTCCTCTGCTTCAACACCAAGAAATAGAAATCTTCCCTGATCGTTCCACCGTGCCGGGCGGCCCGCCCGTCCCGCGGCGGCGGAGCACCCTCATTCCGAAACCCGGCCCATGACCCTCGACAGCCACGCGCTCGGCATTCTTTACGCGACCACCGCCTCGCTCGCCTGGGTCGCCTTCAGCTTCACCATGAAGACGGCCCTTACGGGCGCCCCCGTCCTACGAGCCGCGGCGGCGGTGAACGGCCTGAACGCCTGCTTCGTCACCATCATCGCCCTGCTCCTCGTCCCGCCCGCCGCCTTCATCCCCGAGCGGACCGAAGCCCTGATTTACCTCTTCCTCGCGGGCGTTCTCCACATCGGCCTCGCCCGCATCTTCTTCTACACCGCCATCCAGCGCCTCGGCCCCAACCGCGCCGTGCCCCTTGCGATGAGCTACCCGATCGTCACCGCCGTCACGGCGGCGTTCGCGCTCGGGGAGAGCGTCTCCGTCCAGATAATCGCCGGGCTCATCCTCCTCCTCGCCGGGATCACCCTCATCGTCCGCGCCGCGCCGTCCCGTGACATCCGGAAGGCGCCCTCCGCCTCCTGGAAACTCCTCGGCTGGGCCTGCGCCGGGGTCACCTCCCTCCTCTGGGGGGTCGCCGCCGTCTTCTTCAAAAAAGCCGCCCTCGAAATCCCGCCAGTCGCCGTCGCCGCCGGGGTGCTGTGGGTGGGGTTCGGGGTCGCGCTCGCGATATCGCGGGCGATGGAGCCCGGAAAGTCGCTCTCCTCCCGAGCACTCCGCTGGCTGGCCGTATCGGCCGCCCTCCAGGCCATCGCCGTTCCTTTCTACACCCTCGCCTTCACCCACACCCTCGCCGTCCGCGTCACGGCCATCGTCTCCGCCCAGCCCCTCTTCGCCATCCCCATCGGCTGGCTCTTCATGCGCGAGTCCGAAA